>CACOZH010000004.1 GCA_902631595.1 uncultured Pelagibacteraceae bacterium
TTTACTTTTATTCCTCTGCCTAGAAGAAAAGAAAAATTATCACTTAGTTTCATTTTTATAAAAGTTTAAAGTTTCTCAATAAAAAGTTTTTACTTAAATTATTTTTGATTAATTATAGTAAATCTTTTACATCAAGAATGCCCAATACTCTGTCTTGATCTAAAACTACAAACTGACCCAAATTATATTTTTTTACTAAATTAGTAATTACTTCAACTTTATCAGTAATATCAACCGAATAAGGGTTTTTTGAAATATAATTTATAATTTTATCACTATAATTTAATTTTTTCTTTTCTTTTATTAGTCTATTCAAGTCACCTGTTGTAAAAATTCCTGCCAATTTATTATTCTTGCTAACTGCTACAGCAGCGCCTTTATGTTTTTGTAATGTTACAAGTGTTTCAAAAAGAGTTTTATTTCCATCTATCAAAAGATTTTTATTAAAATTTATAGATGAAATTTGCCTCATTTGATCAAGATCTTTTTTAAATAATTTAAATCCTGTATCAGTTAAAGGGTGATTAAACATTTCTTTAATAACTTTCATAGGAATGGTAATTGCATCTACACCTATTTGATAACAATCAATAACATGATTAAGATTCCTAACACTTGATCCCATTACTAAAGTTTGTGAGTTGTTCAATTTATATGATTCTATAATTTTACTTAAATTGTCTATAGCATTGTGTCCAATATCATCCAATCTACCTAATAATGGACATATGTAGTTTGAATTGATAGATGAAGCAATTACAGCCTGGCTTAAAGAAAATATTAAATGTAGATTTGTAGAATATTTTTTTCCGATTAAATATTTAGAAGCTTTTACCCCCTCTTCAGAAAATGGAATTTTAAACACTAGATTGTACTTTGAGCAGTTTTTTTTAATTCTTTGGGAATTTTGAATAATTTCGTCAGAATTTTCTCCAAAGGCTTCAACATGTATTTCTTTTTGATTGCCGATAACTTTTCCAATTTCTCTTACCATCTCAATATCATCGGACATTCCAAAACGTCTTGCAAGGTTTGGGTTTGTTGTAATACCTGCTACATCAAATATTTCACAGTATTTTTTTATTTCTTCTAGGTCAATTGTGTCTAGAAAAATTTTCATAATTTAAAATAATTTAATTTGATTTTGAATTAACAAAATCCCACAATGGTTTAACGTTAGTCATTAAATCTTCAAACTCATTAAAAGAGAATTGCGTTGCTGCATCACACTTTGCACTTTTTGGATCAGGGTGAACTTCTATGAATAAGCCATCAACAAAATTAGAAATTGCAGATCTAGCGTAGGTTTCACAAAATTCTTTTTGGCCACCATCTTTTGTGTTTGAGGATGGTATTCCATATTTTCTAACAGAATGTCCAACATCAAAAAATACAGGGTAGTTGAGTCTTCTTAATATTAGAAACGATCTAGGATCAACCATCAAATCTCTATATCCAAAACAAGTCCCTCTCTCTGTAATTGTAATTTTATCATTACCTGCACCTTCGATTTTCATTACAATTTTCTCAACATCTTCTGGGGATAAAAACTGTCCCTTTTTAACATTAATTTTTTTTCCTGTTTTTGCTATTGCAGTAGTAAGTTCTGTTTGCATACATAGATATGCTGGTATTTGGATAATATCAATAAATTTAAATAATTCTAAATCAAGTTCATAAAGGTTATGTACGTCCGTAATTATATTATAATTTTTTTTTTTTAATTCAGAAAATATTTCTGTACACTCATCATGTCCAAGTGTACTAAAATAATTAGACGATGATCTATTATCTTTTTTATACGAACTTTTGTATATTAAATCAAAATTAAATTTTTCTGACATTTCCTTCAAAAAACTTGATGTATCAACACTTGTTTTTAAACTTTCAAGAACACAATTTCCTGCAATTACTTGTAATTTTTTCATTTGAATTTTTTTCGAATATTGCACAAATCTCTATAACTATCAACCCCTCGAGTAAGATTATTTGCTCTAAAGGCAATTATTTTATATCCATTTTCTATTACTCTTAATTGTTCTAAACTTTGGTCTCTTTCTAAAAATCTCTCTTTTAATTTAGAAAATTTTTGCAAAAATTTTTTACGATATAGAAAAATCCCAATATGTTTTAAATAAGTATTTTCTTTTGAATTGTTTGTAATTTTTTTTCTAGTAAAAATTATTACCTCTTTATTTTTATTTAAAATAAGTCTTGCTTCATTTGGATTAAATTTATTTGTTTCCTTTTTTTTAAAATAAAGAGTTGCTACAGAAAATTTTTGTTTTTTGTAGAATAAAATTGATTTTCTAATTAAATTTTTTACGTCTTTTACATTAATTAATGGCTCATCGCCTTGTAAATTAAGCACCCATTCAAATTTGTACTTCTTGGAAACCTCTGAAACTCTATCTGATCCAGTAGTGTGAATTTTTTTTGTCATAACACATTTAATTTTATTTTTTTTACAGTGATTTAGTATTCTTTTATCATCTGTAGCTACTAAGGTTTTAATGCAATTTACTTTCAGAGCTCTTTCATATACATGCTGTATCATCGTCTTATTTCCAATTTTTTTTAAAGGCTTTCCTGGTAATCTGGTTGAAGCATATCTAGCTGGTATTACAAGTAAAACATTAAATTTCATGTATTGTTTAATATTTGATATTCTTTGGTAACAATTATTCCCCTCCAGAAATATTTATTACTTGATTTGTAATTAAGGTATTTTTTTCCGAACACAAAAAGTATACGTATTCAGCAACCTCATATGTTGATGCCATTTTATTTATAGGAATCAATTTAATTCTTCTTTTCATATTTTTATTTTTATCTTTGAAATGTAGTTTTGTGTCTGTAACTCCGATTTTTAAAGCATTAATCATTATGTTATATTTATAAAAATCTTTGTAAATTGATGGAAAAAATTCGTTAAGGTATTTTGAAACTGAGTATGCAAAAGTTAATTTTCCACCACCAAACTTAGTTCCTATACTTGATGCCAGTAGCACTCTTCCCCATTTCTTTTTTTTCATTTTAATTAATATTTTTTGTATCACTAATAAGTTAGAAACATAGTTTGCATTTAAGTGATCAATTAAATCCGATGGTAAAATTTTATTAAATGGTTTTAATCTCATGTATCCTGTTAAACTCACAAACGCGTCTAAATTGTCTAATTGGTGGGATTTTCTTGATAAAAATTTTTTAAATAGGTTTATCTTCATTAAATCAAATTTAAAAAGTATTAAATTTGGATTTTTTTGTAATTTAGAAAGTTTATGCTTATTTTTATTAAAATGTGCAATTACAATCCAATTATTTTTAAGAAAAAACTTTACTGTTTCATAACCAATATCTGAACTAGCACCTAAAATTAATACTTTTTTTTTCATGCTTGTTCAATATTTTTCCAAGCCTCAATATGTTTTGAACCTATTTGATCTCCTTTTGCGTCACAAACATTGCAAGGAGCAAAATTTCTTTTTGCTTCATATAAATTCTTTCTAGATCTCATAGCTTTTTCAGATGTCCATATATCAAGAAAATTTTGTTTCGTTAAATTTCCTAAAATATTTTTTTTTGCCCAATCATGTGAGCACATAAGAACATCTCCATTATAATCAACAAAAAAATCATAACTTGGATAGAAACAAGTTTGACACAATGATTTTTTTAGTGTCTTAATTTTTACCCCTGCGTTTTCCATCATGCCACCTCTGTTAGTCAAATTGATACCAAAATTTTCCTCTGGTGGTAAATATCTATGTCTAACGATGAATTGATCTTCTCTCAAATTTACACTTTCACACATTTCTTGTAGTTTTTTTGCATCATCTGGTCCATCATAGACGCTTATTGACAAAGTTGTAAGTCCAGACTCCATTAATTTTTTTATTCTTGTGATGTTTAATACATCTCCATTAGTAATTATTTCTATTCTTGCCTTTGGCAAAAATTTTCTTGCTTCTCTAATGTGGTCATAAATTTTTTTGTGAAGGAGAGGTTCATTAAAACCTGCATAAACATATACACCCTCAAAACCACACTCTGATAATTGAGAACAGAGTTTATAATGTAATTCA
Organism: uncultured Pelagibacteraceae bacterium; assembly: GCA_902631595.1. GTDB lineage: Bacteria > Pseudomonadota > Alphaproteobacteria > Pelagibacterales > Pelagibacteraceae > Pelagibacter. The sequence continues at coordinate 4,086 of CACOZH010000004.1, forward strand.
TTTGAAATAAATTCATGTACATCTGGATAATCTGGGTTACTTCTTGGGCAAAAAGAACATTTTCTATTACAGAGTCCGGAATTACTTATTTCTACCAGCGAAGGCAGAGGTATATCTGTACCCTTTATAAAACTTAATTTATTTTGGATTGTTTTCGAGTCAGATGATTCAAGCATAAAAAATAGTTTCTATCAATTTATTAAATAATATAAAGAATAATATTTTATTATTCTAATTAAGTCATTTCTTTTTTTAAAGTTTCAACAATTTCAACATAAGATGGCGTTTCAGAATTGTTTGTTAATCTTTTTTTATCAAATTATTAAAGGAAGATATAGATTTTATAAATTCTTTTTCTAATTCCTTTTTTGAGATTTCTATTTTGCTATCAATATCTATAACGGGACACTTAAGCCCTCTTACATTTTTTTCATAAATTTTTAAATTATACTCTCCAAAATATTTTGATTTTAAAGCTATTATTTTTTTTTTCATTATTACAGCACTAAGTATTGCTGAAGAAATACTAAATAAAACTATACTTGAGTCTTGAAGTAAGTCTGCAGTTCTTTTTTTTGAGACTAAAATATTTTTTGATTTTTCTTTAAATGATTTTTTTATTTTTCCAAATGATTTAATTGAGCTTGGATGTAAAGATACAATAATTTTTTTTTTGAATATTATGGATAAATAATTTAGAGCAGAAAATAAATTTTTATAATATTTTTTTTTTATATCAGGTCCCACGTATCCTTCTCTTTGAATTCTTCCTTCTGACACTATCGGACTGTCGATATATAAGATATATTTATTATTATTTTTTTTTCTACTGTTTGTTAATTTATTATGAACGGTATCAAATACTTTGCTATTTGTGTGAATAATTTTTCTGTATAGTGAGATTTTAAATACTGGGAAATAATTTTCAAATTTTCTACTTATCCCGTTATTAAATATTTTTATATTTTCTGCACTCGACTCAAATAAAATATGTATTTTAGGAAAAATATTTAAAATAGTTAGAATTCTCCAAATGTAATAGAAGCTTTTGATAAGTACATGTTTGTGAGCAACAAATATATTTTTTAATTTTATATCTGTGAATATTTTTGTTCCGTACTGACCTGTTATTGAAAGCATTATTAATCTTGCCTTTACTTTTTTAAATAAATAAAAGATTTTGAAATCTATTATGCTTTTGGATATTCCATTTATAACAATAAATAGTTTTTTATTTTTAGAAAATTTAATGAAATCATCCGAAGTTTTTATATTTACCATTTCAAAGTTTTTCGGAATAAGCTTTAGATCATTTTTTGCAGGGTAATTATTTTTTCCATAAAAATATCTTAAATTATTAAGATTCAAAATATATATTTTTTTAAAATTTTTAGATAACTGATTATTTAATTCTTTATTGTTTCTTGAGATCCTATTTAAATCTCCATCAAAATTTACAAAACAAAGACTTTTTTCAAGATGCATATTTCAAAAGATGTATTTTTACTTTAAAATGATTAAATTATAAATATTTTTTGTAAATCATAATTACTAATTGCGGCAACAAAGAGTTTTTTATCTTTTTTTTTAAAATTTATATGATAACCCTAACACGCATAATTATCTATAAAACTGCTCAATGGATATGATATACATAATCAAGTTTTTTTACACAGAGTTTAAACTTTTTATTGCAGATATAATCAACCGAATTAATTTGCTAAAAGAAATTAAATTTCAGAATTTATTTTGTTTATTTAATTATGAAAGTTTAAAATCGAAACATTTTAAAAATGGTGATTTTTCAGTTTTTTTAGAAAATTTAAAAAAAAATTTTAACTCAGAACAGGATAAATTTAAAACAGATAAGGTAATCTTGGTAGATCTACTTTTAACACATATAGATTATGTCATTATAAATTTATTAATTGCAAAAGAACTTCAGAAAATAACTGGAAAACCGGTGACATGCTTATTGTATAAAAAAGACTATAAAAATAAGTTAATTGCCAATCAATTTGGTTTCAAAGAATTTATATATATTGAAAGAAATAAATTATATAAAAAGCTGTTTTATTTTTTAAAGTCAGTATTTATTTTTAAAAAGTTAAAAAATGAAAAAAGTTATAATAATTATATTTATAATGGTATTGAAGTAGGTAAAATAGCTTTAGAGAGTTTCTTTCGATTTAATAAAAATCTTAATAATAAAAATGAGAAATTCTTTAAGATTTTAAATCTTTCTAAATCTTTATTTTTTTTAGATTTTTTTGAAAACATATGTTTAAAAAATAAAGTAGAAAATTTGATAATTGGTGAAAGTCAATATTTACCCAACAGGATCGTATTTAATTTATGTTTAAAAAATAGAATTAAGGTTTTTGCAAGGTTTGGAACCGCTTTAAGGGGTATAAAAATAAGAGCATATGAAAAATATTCTGATCGCTATAGCCATAAAGAAAAGTATTCAAAAAAAACAAAAAACTATTTTTTAAAAATGATGAAAAATAGTAATCACGTCGAAAAACTATATTCACAGCAAAGAAAACTAAATGATATTGGCAAGGAAGATGTTTGGGCAAAGAAAGTTGCCCATTTAAAAAAAAGGAAAACAAATTATTCCTTCTTTAATAATAAAAAAAAATTTGTTTTAATTTTGCCACATGTGATGAATGATGGAATGTTTCTCTCCAAGTGGAGTCTATACAATACACCTTATAATTGGTTTGAAGAAACTTTAAAAATTATAAAGAGTATTAAATCAGTAAATTGGTTGATAAAAGCTCATCCCAGTGAAGTTTTTTATAAAACAAATTTAAAGACAAAATATGTTTTTGAAAAATTTATTAATGATAAGGACAATCATATAAAATTTTTAGAAAATGATACTCAACTTAAAGTTTATGAAAAAAAAATATCTTGTGTTGTTGCTTGTCATGGATCTGGTGGGTATGAATATCCTTCTATTGGGATACCTTGCATTACTACTGCGGATACTAGATACGAACATTTTAAAATTTCAAGGAGTATTAAGTCTCTTAAACAATACAAAAGTGTTTTAAAACATATTAAAAATATAAAAAAAGTAAGTAAAAAAGAGACAATAAGAGCAAAAATATATTGGTTTGTTAGATTTGGAACCAATATAAATTTTGATGTTTTGCCTAAAATCAAAGTTGTAGGAAAACTACCTAAAGATTATTACAGTAAAATTAATACTAAAATGAGATCTAAAAATAATTTAGGTGGATCATTTTACGATAACTTTAAAATTCAACTAAAAAATAACAATAGACATATTATAAATCATAAAATACTTAAAGAACTTAAATTTAAAAATTACAATATAAAAAACGATATATGAAAAAAGTAATGGTGACGGGCGGGGCAGGTTTTATTGGAAGCCATCTTGTTGAATATTTGTCAAAAAGTTACCGAGTTGTAGTTATTGATAATCTATCTCAAGGTAATAAATTAAAAAACATAAACAATAATATCAGGTTAGTGAAAGGAGATGTAAGGGATTATGATTTGGTAAAATATCATTCAAAAAATTGTACTTCTATATTCCACCTTGCGGCTATACTAGGTGTTGATGTTGTATCAGAAAAGAATATTGAGACAATGGATTGTGAATTTGAGGGTATCAAAAATGTGTGTTCAGCAGCAAAAAAAAATAAATTAAAAAAAATTATATATGCATCTTCAAGTGGTGTTTATGGTCAACTTAATTATAAAGGCAATGTAAAAGAGAGCGCTGTTATCCAGCCGTCGTCTGCTTATTCAATGGCTAAAAGAGCATGTGAAGTATATTTAAAATATTTCTATAGAGAGACTAAAATTAATTCTGTTGCGGTAAGACTGTTTAATGTTTATGGACCAAGACAAGATGATCGAATGGTTATACCTAGATTTATTGACCAGGCAAAAAGTAATAAATCTATAACTGTTTATGGAAATGGAAAACAAACAAGGGATTTTACTTATATTGATGATTGCGTAAAAACATTTGATCTAATAGATAAAAAGGTAACTGGTCATCATATCTTAAATTCTTCAAGAGGAAAAGAATTTGATATTTACTCGTTAGCAAAAATGATAAAAAAAAAAATCAAATCCAAATCAAATATTTCTAAAGTAAATGTTCCAAAAAAAATTCAGGAATTTCAAGTAATGAAGAGATCAGGAGACTCTTCTAAGCTTTTTAAATTAATTCGCTTTAAACCTAATACAGATTTAATTGATGGATTAAACAAAATTATTTAATTATATAGAATGAGAAGTTATTCCCAAGAACTAATAACCAAAATTAAAAAAAAAAAAGTTAACGTATCTATATTTGGGGTTGGATATGTTGGAATTAAACTTGTTTTGGCCCTAGCTAAAAAAAATTGCAATGTTTCTTGTTTTGATAAAGATGATAAAAAAATTAAACAAATATCATCTGGAATATCTCCATTTTCTTATATTTCTAATAGAGAAATAAGAGAAGTAAAAAAAAATATAATTTTCCAAAAAAATTTAAGAGAAATATCAAATGCAGATGTTATTATAATGTGTTTACCGACACCTCTATATAAAGGAAAGCCTGATTTATCACATATTAAAAATTGTTGGGATAAAATTAAGAACTATATTCAAAAAGGACAATTAATAATATTAGAAAGCACAACATATCCAGGATGCACGGAAGAAATTTTTATAAAATATTTAAGGAATAAATTTTTTATAGATAAAGAAATATTTTTATCATATTCACCTGAAAGAGAAAATCCCGGAGATAGTCAATTTAATTTTAAAAATACTCCTAAAGTAGTTTCAGGCATAGGAAACAATTCTTTAAAAATTTGTGATAATTTTTATAAACTGATTACAAAAAAAACAGTTAGATCTCCATCTATCAAAATTGCTGAAATGTCTAAATTATTAGAAAATATATATCGTTCAATAAATATCGCGCTAATAAATGAACTAAAAATTGCAACTACCAAATTAGATATTAATATTTACGATGTGATCAAAATTGCGAGCACTAAACCTTTTGGTTTTCAAAAATTTTTTCCAGGTCCTGGTACTGGTGGCCATTGCATACCGATAGACCCTATCTATTTTTCATGGTTATCTAAAAAAAAAGGAGTAAACGTTAAGTTTATAGAGTTATCCAGTAAAATAAATCAAATCAGAACTAAGTGGATAATTAAAAAATTAAAAGCAATTGCAAAAAAAATTAGTAATCCTAAAATTTTGCTTTTAGGGCTTTCCTATAAAAAAAATATTGAGGACACTAGAGAGTCTGCAAGTGTAAAAATTTTGGAAGATTTGTTAAAACAGAATTATAAAATTGATTATTCAGATCCATTTAACAAAAAAATAACATTGAATTATAGAAAAAAAAGAAAATTTTTATTTTCAAAAAAATTTGATAAGAAGATTATCAAAAAATATAATTTGATAATTATTGCAACTGACCACGATAAGTTTGATTACTCAATATTAAAATCTTCAAATAAAACAATAGTTGATTTAAGGGGAAAGTTTAAGAACATAAAGTCTAAATATATTTATCAGCTTTAGAATTTTTAAGCATTTTTTTTAAACATATAGCTTGCCAAAATAAGTTTGAATTTTGAATTTTATCGTTGTCTCGAAATTTTTCAAATAAGGCGAGTAATTTTTTTGTATTATAAATACCATCGTTATAAGTCTGTTTATCTGACATTACAGAATATGCCCAATCAAATAAATCAGATTTAAGCCATTTTATTTGAGGGTCAGATATATATTTTTTTTTCTCAAACCCATTTTCATTAAATTTTTTCTGAAAAAGCATTCTGTATAAATATCTTAAATTGCCATTATTAATAATTTTAGAAGAGTCTAAATTGTAGAAAAATTCAACTACATTTTTATCTAAAATAGGAACTCTTAACTCTTTACTGTAAGCCATTGATGATCTGTCACAACTTTTTAAAATTCTCTGAAGTTTCGTGTAAAAAATGTCTCTATATATAATTTTATTTAAGTCAGATTTTATTGAAATGATTTCTTTTGAGAATTCGTTTTCAGTTAATTTTATGTTTAAAAATTCGTTTGTAAAAATATCTTGATTGATATTTTTGGATCCATCAGCTGACAATCCACCTGTATATAAAGTACTAATAGAGTTTTTAATTAAAAGAAATAAATTTGAATAAGTGATATTTTCTATATTTTTAAATTTAGCAATCTCAGAAAATATTTTTAGAAAACTTTTTTGTTTTAGCAAATCATTAATATATAAGCCAAAGATATATCTATACCCTCCGGCTATATCGTCTCCACCTTGGGCTTCTAAAATAACTTTTTGATCTGGTCCATAAGCTTTTTTAATTAAAATTGATTTTGCCATAGTGGGAATACCTGGAAATGGTCCATCCTGACCTATAAATATTTCGTCAAAATTATTTATTATATCTTCACTCTTAATTTCATAGAAATTTACTTTCCAGTTCAATTTATTGGATATTTTTTCTAGATCTTTTTTTTCATTAAATTGTTCCTCATCAAAATAGTAACTATTTGCTGAAACATCGCCTTGACCAGAATTAATGTTATTTAGAAAATACAACATTAATTTAGAATCAATACCTGAGCTTACATTTATTCCAATTTTAACATCTGCTCTAGACTGAATTTTAAATGAATTTTCAATTAAAGAATAAGCTTGTTCAACTAATTCATTTTGAGATTTCTTTTGCAAATCTTGGTTTGTGGTCTTTCTTAAATCCCAATATCTTCGAATTTGAAAATTATTATTTTGTAAAAAAAATTTTATATAGTGACCAGGCTGCAACTGATTGATATCTTGGTAAAAAGTAAATTCTCCAAAATCATAAAAAGATGAAGATAAATAAGATTTAATATTATTTATATTAAAATCATTTTTAAAAATTTTACATAAAGCTTTAATTTCAGAGCTTATTACAAAATAGTCTTTATTTCTTAAATAATAAAATGGTTTTACGCCTAAATGATCCCTCGCACAAAATAAAGAGTTTTCTTTACTGTCATAAATGACAAAAGCAAAAATACCATTTAAGTAGTCTAAACATTTTTCCTTTTTGAGTGAATAAAGTTCAAGAAGAACTTCTGTATCTGTGTTTGTCCTTGTATTCAAATTAAATTGTTTTTTTAATGATGTAAAATTATAAATTTCACCATTATAAATAATTGTATATCTGCCTGAATTATCTTTCATGGGCATATTGCCTTTATCACTCAAGTCAAAAATACTTAATCTACATGAGCCAAGAGAAAGATTTTGAAAATTAGTAAAGCTTTGGTTATCAGGCCCTCTATGTTTTATACTATCAATTATATTTTTTGTGTTTTTATCGGTCTCTAAATTTTTACTCGAATAACATAAGGCAATTCCACACATTTTTTCAATTTTTAATTTTTAATTTGATGGTTCTATTTTTTTGATTTGAACTTTTTAAAAGGGCGTCAATAATCATCATATCAATAAAGCTATCTTTATCATCACATAAAGGTTTAACATTTTTTTTTAATAAACAATCTATTGCATTATTTGCTAGCAAACCAAATTGATTTCTTGGTTTTGGCCCAAACATTTTTTTTGATTTCTGGTCAAGTTCATCAAATCCTTTGTGCTCGGGTGATTTTATTATTTTATATATCAAACCAGATCTGCCAATTCCTGTAATCAATATTTTTCCTTTAGTACCATAAATATAAATGTCAAAATTGTCATACATTTTAATATTTAGTGACTGAATTGTTGCTTTAAGATTATTTTTAAAAGTTAAAACACCGTCAATATTCTCGTCGTCTTTTGGGTGGTAAAGACCAAATTTATTTTTAAATCCCGTTACACTTTGCACATCACCAGCAACATCATTTAAAAGCATTCTTAAAGTATCAACCAAATGAGTGCCTGTCGTTAAAATTCCATAAACATAATAGGAGGTAGCTTGAATTATTTCTCCTATTATACCTGACTTTATTAATTTTCTTAACTTGATTATTTCTTTATCGAACCTTCTCCTATGGTTAACGAGCACTTTTACATTATTTTTTTTTATTTTTTTAATTAAAAATTTTGCTTGTTTCAATGTATTAGCAAGTGGCTTTTCTAAAACAATAATTTTAATTCCTAAATCTATACATTTGCTAGTTATTTCAAAATGGGTATCTTTCCATGTTGCTATAGACACGATGTCAGGTTTTTCGGTTTTAATCATTTTGATATAATTTTTATAAATATTTGTTTCCTTTGGGATTTTTTTCAAAAAAATTTTTTTTATTTTTTTCTTTTCACAAATTCCACTTAGCTTTACTTGTTTATTTTTCTTCCACATGCCTATATGACTTGCTGGCTTTAACCTTTTTTTGTCAAATTCCAATGTGAAACCTATTCGTCCTGCACCAATATGACAAACTGAAACAAATTTTTTCATTAAATTATGTTAAAATAATATATATAAGCATTTAATATGTTTAAGAGAAAAAGTAAAACTATATGTTTTATTCCAGCAAGGAAAGGTTCCAAAAGAGTCAAAGATAAAAATTTAAGAAAAATAAATAATAAAACTTTAATTGAAATCACAATAAATCAAGCAAAAAAAACAAGGTTATTTTCAGACATATTATTGTCATCAGACTCCAGTAAGATATTAAAAATTGGTAAAAAATTAAAAATAACTTCAATAATGCGTAGTAAAAAAAATTCTAGAGATAATTCTACAACTGATTTAGCGCTAAAAGAGACTATCTCAAAATTGAATAAAAATTATGATAATATAGTAATACTTCAAGTTACATCTCCTTTGAGGAAAGTTAATACTATAAAAAAATTTGTTAAGTATTGTATTAAAAATAAGCTAAACAACTGTTTAACTGTAAGTAAACAAAATGATAATATATCTTACTTTGAGAAAAGATATTTCAGTCCTCTCAACAAGGTAAGGAAGTTAAGTCAAAATAGAAAGCCATTTTTATATGAAAATGGATTAATTTACTTTATTTCTAGAAAGGCTTTTGCTAATAATTTTAGAATATATCCAAAAAAAAATTGGAATTATTATTTAACAAACAAATATGAATCCTTAGATATTAATGATTTCGAGGATTTAAATATATGCAAAATTTTAATGAAGAAAAATGTCAGTAAAATTTAAAATTTCCAAAAAAGTAATTAGTGAGAGTTATAAACCCTATATCATTGCAGAAGCATGTATAAATCACGAAGGCAATGTAAAAATAGCAAAAAAAATGATTGATAAAGCTGTAGAAGCAGGTGTCTCAGCTGTAAAATTTCAATTCCATGTTTTAGAAGATGAAATGTTGAAGTATACTCCAAAATCTAACAATTTTTCTGAAAGTTTATATGATACACTAAAGAGGACAAATCTTTCAATTAAAGAACATAAATATTTAAAAAAATATTGTGAAAAAAAGAATGTCGATTACCTATGCACACCTTTTTCTTTTAAATCTGCTGACATTTTAGAAAAAGAAATTAAATTAAAAATTTTTAAAGTTGGTTCAGGAGAACTGACAAATATTCCATTACAGACTCACATAGCAAAAAAAAAATTTCCTACAATAATATCAACTGGAATGTCAACATTTAAAGAGGTGAGCCATACTTTTAATACTGTTAAAAAAATTAATAAAAATATAGCTTTAACACAATGTACTTCGGCTTACCCATGTAATCCTAAAATTTCTGATATTTCAATTATCAGAGAATATATAAATAAGTTTAAAGTTGTATCTGGATTATCAGATCATACATCTAGTATTTATACTTCAATAGGTGCAATTGCTTATGGAGCTAGAATTATTGAAAAGCACTTTACTCTAAATAAAAGAGCTAAGGGTCCAGATCATGCATCGTCACTTGAGCCAAATGAGCTGAAACAATTAGTAGAAGGTTGTGATGCAGTATTTTTAGCATCAAGAAACAATAAAAAAATCATACACAAAGAAGAAAAACAAATAATAAGTTGGGCGAGAGAGTCTGTGGTTAGTATTAAAAATATCAAACAAAATGATATACTTAACAACAAAAATTTATCAGTCAAGAGACCAGCTCCAAAAAATAACGAAATTCCTGCAAAATTGTATTTTCAAATTCTAGGAAAAAAAGCCAAAAAAAATATTGCAATTAATCGTAAAATAAAATGGACCGAAATAAAATAAATAAGTATTTATTTTTTTTTGATTCAAGGGCAACTTTTGCTTATTCAAATAATATAATTAGGGTATTTAAAAAGAAAAAGATTAAATTTCAAACATTTATATCTGGAAATTATCTAGAAACAGAAATGAAAGTTGATAAAAGTTTATTTAGAAAAAATAATATAAAAATTAATTCTTCTGTTAGATTTAAAAGCCCTTCAAAAGGGATAGATTATTGGCCTATTTCTTTTGGTAAAGCGATGATGGGTTATGCTGCCAAACTAAAAAAAATCAAACCTGAAATTGTTATTATAACTGGAGATAGAATAGAAACCTTGGCTTTTTGTATCACTTGCGCATACATGAATATTCCAATTGCACATGTGCAAGCTGGAGATAAATCAGGGCATATAGACGATTTATCAAGAGCAGCTATTGCAAAATTTTCAAATTTACACTTTGCACCTTCAATTAAAGCTTGCCAAAGATTATTTCAATGGGGTGAAGAAAAAAAAAGAGTGTTTTTTACTGGCGCTCCTCAACTGGACGATATTAAATTAAATAAAAAAATTAAAAAGTCAAATTATTATGTTGTAATTTTTCATCCAGTTTTAAACGAACAAAATAAAATTGATAAACAGCTTAATGACTTACTAAGAGCTATTAAAAAGTCTAAATTAGACGTTGTATGGATATACCCTAACAATGACGTGGGCTATAAAAAAATTCTTAAAAAAATAAAAAAAAATAAAACAAAAAATATTAAAATTGTATCGAATTATGAAAGAACAGATTTTATTCATTTATTAAGTAAATCGAAAGGTATGATTGGAAATTCTTCAGCAGGTATAATTGAAGCATCTATGTTTAAACTTCCTGTCATTAATATAGGTTCTAGGCAAAATGGCAGACCTCAATCAATAAATATTGTAAACTGCAAATCAGATTATAATAAGATACTTAAAAAAATAAATTTTATAAGAAATAATAAAAAATTTATAAACTCTTTAAAAAAAACAAAAAATCCTTATTTCCTTAAAAACTCAAGTGTTATGATTACAAAAATATTAGCTAATTTAAAACTAAGCGACAGTTTATTGAAAAAATATTAATTAAAATAAAACATTAAAATATGATCACAATAAATCTTTATAAGCTAATTTATTTATGTTTTCAAAAATAGTAACATTCATTAAATTTTTCTTTTCAGTATACGATTTAATAAGATTAAATTTTTTTATTCTATTTAATAAAATTTTTTATCCAAAAAAAAAAATTATTTTTATTTATCATCCAACTAGATCATTGACATTTAATAACAAAAATTATTTAGAACAACTTTTTAATGATTACGGTAAAGATTATTTAATCATAAATGGTAATCAAATAAGTACAATAAGAGAAAAAGGCTCTTTTTACATAATTAATAATTTTTTTCTCAAGTTTATTTTTGGTACAAATATTTTTTTTACTACTTACATCAGCGATGATTTTACCCCAAATTCTATTAGAGTTTATATGCACCATGATATTTATGACACTCCTCTCGTTAATAATAAAAAATTACATGAATTCTACAATAGAGTAATTAAGTATAATTATTTATTTTTGCCAAATAAACAAAGCGTTAAAATGTTTGAAAATTTATTTGCTAAATTCAATGAAAATAAAATTGATAAAATTCCTGAGTTATTTGAAACAGGATACTATAAATTAGATTTTTTAAATGACAAAAAAAAGTTTTATCAAATCAAAGAAAATCAAAATATAATCATTGCACCTACAAATTTTTTAATATGGCCTGAATTTTGTATTAATAATTTAGAAGAAGTAATTGCAACTCTTTTGCGAGAAACCAAATATAAAATTATTTATCGACCTCATCCATCTAATTGGAAGCATCCAGATGTAATAAATGTTATTAAAAAATTTAGTAAGTTTGAAAAATTTAATTATGATACCAGTATTGACTATTTTGAAATTTATTTAAATTCTCAATGCATGATAACAGATTTATCTGGTACAGCCTATACGTATTCCTTTTTTACAAAAAAACCTGTAATTTTTTTTTCACAAAATGAGAAATTGTTAAATAATTTAAATTATGATCAGTTATCGTATTTTAAAGATAGAGAAAAAATAGGTATTCTTTGTGAAAATTTGAGTGGATTAATTAATTCTGTTTTGAACATAAAAAATGGTAATTATAACAAAATAAACTCCATAGAAGCCTTGGAAAATAATTTTACTTATTTAGGTAAAACAAAATATAGAACAAAAAATTTGATTGATGATATATTGATAAAAATTTATGGTAAAAAAACATAAGGCTAAGGGAAAATTATTTTGGATTACTGGCTTATCCGGTTCTGGAAAAACCTCAATAGCTGAGAATATTAAATATGAAATTTCAAGAAATTATGGTCCCACTGTAACTATTAGTGGCGATGATCTAAGAAAGCTATTTAATTATAAAAAATTTTCGAAAAATGCCAGGTTAAATTATGCTCTAAGCTATTCTAATTTTTGTAAATATATTACCGATCAAAATATAAATGTGATTATATCTACAGTGAGTTTATTTCATAAAGTTAGAAAATGGAATAGATCTAATATTCAAAATTATTTGGAAATTTATATTAAAGCAGATATTGCTAAAATTATTAAAAAGAAAAAAAAATTTTTCTACAAAGGAAATTACAAAAATGTCATTGGAAAGAATATGAGGGCAGAATTTCCAAAAAAACCAGATATCATAATTGTAAATAATTTTAAAAAACCTTTAAGCGCATTATCAAAAGAGTTGATGAGAAAAATCAAAATCAAAAGATAAAATTTAATAATTAATTCTATTTAATTTTAGATCTTATCAAAGAAGATAAGTGATCAATAATAAATATTGTTATAAATATAAGAATTATAATTGCTGATACTCTTTCGTATTCGAACATTCTAAAAGATGATTGTAATTCATAGCCTATGCCACCAGCTCCAACAATACCTAACATTGTTGCCATTCTAACGTTACGATCTAAAATATATAAGTTGTTTGCAACAAAAGATGGAAGAATTTGTGGAATTACCCCAAAAGATATTATTTGACTTTTACTAGCACCAGAAGATTTTAATGCATCTATAGGGCCATTATTTATATGCTCAATATCTTCAGCGTAAAATTTAGCTAAAAAACCCATTGTATGTAAACCTAATGCTAATACTCCTGGCATCGCTCCAAATCCAATAGCAATCACCAAAATCATAGCTATAATAAATTCAGGGATCGCTCTAAAGAAAATAACTATAGTTTTGCAGATTAAGTAAACAAAATAATTAGCAGCTAAATTTCTTGCTGAAAATAATCCAAGAGGAATTGATAAAACTATAGCAATAAAAGTGCCAAGAAATGCAATTTCAATAGTTTCTAACATTGCATAAATTAATTGATTTAAATTACTAAAATCAGGTGGAAGCATTCTGGATATAATGTCTCCGAAATATTTTGAGGAATCTGTTACTAATTTAATAAAATCAATTTCCAAATCATTTACAACAAATACTAAAATAAAAGAAAATATTCCTATAGTAGCAAAGGTTTTCCAAGACCATTGAGGTTTTAGATGCGTTTCAAGATCTTTGCCTTTATTAACTACTTTAAACTTTATTGTGTTTGGTTCCATATTATACGTATATTTTTTCTAAATTAGATTTGTTAATATTTTCAGATTTTTCATCAAATACAATCTTTCCGTCCAAAAGACCTACTAATCTATCTGAGTATTTTTTAGCTAAATCGACTTGATGAAGATTACAAAGAATAGTTGTGCCATAGTCTTTATTAATTTTCTTTAATAAAGATAAAATCAAATTTGCAGCTTTAGGATCTAGACTAGCAACGGGTTCATCAGCTAACAATAATAGTGGTCTTTTAATTATAGCCCTTGCTATTCCAACTCTTTGTCTTTGACCTCCAGATAATTCATCAGATCTGTTATAAGATTTTTCAAGTAAACCTACGGTTTTTAGAGATTTTAAAGCTTCAATTTTTTGATTTTTTTTAAATAAATAAAATAAAGATAAAAATTTATTACTAGAATTTAATAGACCTGTAAGCACATTATTTATTGCTGATAGATTATTTACTAGATTAAATTCTTGGAAAATCATTCCAGTCTTTTTTTGAACTTCCGAAATAGTATTATTATTCACTTGTTGATTATCAAAATAAATTTCCCCTCCACTAGAAGTTTCAAGACCATTAATAGTTCTCAGTAAAGTTGTTTTACCTGAACCACTAGGTCCTAAAATACTTACAAATTCTCCCTTACTAATTTTTAAATTAACACCTTTTAATGCAGGACTACCATTCTCAAAAGTTTTTTTTAGATCATTTATTTCAAGCATGATAGTCCTGTGTTAATCTAACTTTTATTCTTATTTAATAGTTCAATAACTTCTCTTAAAACATTGTAATCAGAATCTTTAACTTCCATGTAGTGAGACATCTTTCCTCCATATCCACCAATTTCTCCATGGTTATGAGCATCTAAGACAGCTTTTTTAATTTTATCTCTATCTTCTTTTGGAATCATTTTTGAATAAGCTAAAGGTGGTGGAGGAACTCTGTCAGACTTATGAATAATTCTTACATCCTCTTTATTAAAAGTTCCATCTTCCAATCTTGCTTCAAAGTTTCTAGAGCTCATGCCACAAACATCTGAATGATTGTTTAATACTGCTAATAAACACGCATCATGACTGCCGGCATAAAAAACTTTTTTAAAATGATCTTTATTTTTAATTGATAGATTAATTTTATTTAATTCTACTTGTGGAATTAAATCACCACTTGTTGATCCTATAGTGTTTAAAGACAAAACTTTACCTTTAACATCTTTAAACTCTTTTAATTTGCTATCCTTTTTAACAACAAAGTAAGTATAGTACCCCGCATCTTTTTCTCCAGGTCTAACTCCGGCAGCGAAAGCTTCGGCGCTTGCTATCTCTGCAGCCTTAACATATGTTTTTCCACCATACCAAGCAATATGAGCTCTACCAGCTCTCATAGCTTCAACTGCAGCATTATAATCTGTTACCTTAATTGTATCTATATTAAAGCCAGCGAGTTTTTCGGTGATAGCAATTAAACTTGCGTAGTCACTTTCATCACCCTTTTCACTTGCAGGTACAAACACCATTTTGTAAGTTTTTATTTCTGCGTTTAGATTTCCAGTAAATAAAACTAAAAATATTAAAAGTAGGTATTTTTTTATCATAATATGGCCTTTGGTTATCATTAACTTTGTTCGCTTACAAGTTAATTATAAAGATATATTAAAGTTAAATTACATTGGAATTATTAAGTTTTTGTGAATTTTTTGCTAAATCCTACTAATGCTTTTTTGTAATCTTCAACAGTATCTATCTCTTTCCAACCACTTTCTATGATTACGCAATGAACTTTAATACCAATATCCACAAGTTCTTGAATTAAATCTGTTAGATAAGCTTTTTGAAAAATTTTTGCCCTTTGAAAAGGTTTATTCCAATAAATCTTTTTTAATCGATGGAAATGTTCTTTAAATACCTCTGTACCTCGATTAGATAATTTTATCATACCAATAAATTCACCATGCACTTCTTCTTTACCAGTATTTATTTTACCGATTTTTACAACTTCATTATTTGAGTTAAATATTACATTTTCTGCTTCTGATATTGGGTGATCTTTTCTTCCAACATAATAGCCTCTCCAATCAATGTCAACGACGACCGAGATATCGTGGTCGGTTTCAAGTGTTCTTTTCACAACTATCGGATCAAATAGAATATCAGAATACGAAATAATTATGTTTCCGTTAATTACATCTTCTCCATAAAAAATAGAATTTAAAATATTATTATTTTTATAATCAGGATTTTCAAAATATCTAATTCCTTTATAATTAATTTTTTCTTTTTTATAACCTCTAATTAAAGAAATATCTTTTATACCATTTTTTTTATAAGCATCTAATTGTCTTTCTAATAAAGTTTTACCACCAAAATCTAACATACATTTTGGTAAATTTTCTGTATATTTTTTTAATCTGCTACCTAAGCCTGCCGCAATTATAAGAGCTTTTTTATCCTCTTTGTTAATACCTTTGTTAATCTCTTCTAATTGAGAAACGTTCAAATTATTATTTTTAATCGAACGAATTAAAGAGATTAAATTTGGATTATTTTTAATGTATTCACTTATATCAGGTGGTACTTCTCCTTTGGAAATTCCAGCTAAATCATTTAAATCGTTTAAATTAACTTTTAGTAAAACGGATAACTTTTTAATTATATTTGATTTTGGAGCAGTGCGTTTTTCTTTTTCAATATCATTTAAATAAGAAGCAGCTATACCAATTTTCTGAGCTAATTCTCTCTGGCCTAAACCAAGATCTAATCTCTTTTCTCTTACGAAGGATCCAAAACTTTTATTAAAAATTTTTGACTTTTTCATGTTGAACGAGTTTAGTCTTAGTTGTTCGCTAACATATTAATAAATTTGATAAAAGTATATCTATAAATTTCAAAATTCTTTTCAGTGCATAAATCAAGCCAATTGAGCTATTAGTACTGGTTAGCTACATGCGTTACCGCATTTCCACACCCAGCCTATCAACGTGGTGGTCTACCACGGCTCTATGGGAAGAACTAGTTTTGAGGTGAGTTTCCCGCTTAGATGCTTTCAGCAGTTATCTCGTCCGTACTTAGCTACCCGGCACTGCAGCTGGCGCTACAACCGGTCCACCAGTGGTACGTCCATCCCGGTCCTCTCGTACTAGGGACAGCTCCTCTCAATTCTTCTACACGCATAGCAGATAGGGACCGAACTGTCTCACGACGTTCTGAACCCAGCTCACGTACCACTTTAATTGGCGAACAGCCAAACCCTTGGGACCTGCTCCAGCCCCAGGATGTGATGAGCCGACATCGAGGTGCCAAACACTGCCGTCGATATGAGCTCTTGGGCAGTATCAGCCTGTTATCCCCGGCGTACCTTTTATCCGTTGAGCGATGGCCCTTCCACTCAGAACCACCGGATCACTATGACCGTCTTTCGACTCTGCTCGACTTGTCAGTCTCACAGTCAGGCAAGCTTATGCCATTGCACTCTACGAACGATTTCTGACCGTTCTGAGCTTACCTTCGCACGCCTCCGTTACTATTTGGGAGGCGACCGCCCCAGTCAAACTACCCACCATACAATGTCTTGATGCCGGATAACGGCTATCAGTTAGATATCAAGAAAAACAAAAGAGGTATTTCACTGGCGACTCCACAAAAGCTGACGCCTTTGTTTCAATGTCTCCCTCCTATGCTAAATATGTTTTTCCTAACACCAATGTAAAGTTGCAGTAAAGGTGCACGGGGTCTTTCCGTCTAACTACGCGAACTCCGCATCTTCACGGAGAATTCAATTTCACTGAGTTGATGTTGGAGACAGCGGAGAAATCGTTACGCCATTCATGCAGGTCGGAACTTACCCGACAAGGAATTTCGCTACCTTAGGACCGTTATAGTTACGGCCGCCGTTTACTGGGGCTTCAGAAATGAGCTTGCACCCATCGCATTAACCTTCCAGCACCGGGCAGGCGTCAGACCCTATACATCCACTTACGTGTTAGCAGAGCCCTGTGTTTTTGATAAACAGTCGCTTCTCCCTGGCTTGTGTCACCTAAATTTGGTTGCCCAAAAAGAGGTCTTCTTTATCCCGAAGTTACAGAAGCATTTTGCCGAGTTCCTTCAACATCATTCTCTCAAGCGCCTAAATATACTCTATTAATCCACCTGTGTCGGTTTAGGGTACGGTCTAATGATGGAGCTATTTCCTGGGACTTTTTCACGGCAAATTCAATCCATTAAGAATTTACAGTTTACAAAATCCGTCACTACCATCTGGTTAAGGAATATTAACCTTATTTCCATCGACTACGGCTTTCGCCCTCGTCTTAGGGGCCGACTAACTCTGCGCGGATTAACCTTGCGCAGAAACCCTTGGATTTTCGGCGATAGAGTTTTTCACTCTATTAATCGTTACTTATGTCAGCATTCGCACTTCTGATACCTCCAGAGTCTCTCACGAGTACTCCTTTACAGGCTTACAGAACGTTCCGCTACCGCTTATAAAGTTCGAAAACTTTATAAACCCACAGATTCGGTATGTAATTTTAGCCCCGTTACATCTTCGGCGCAGAAACTCTATTAGACCGGTGAGCTGTTACGCTATCTTTAAAGGATGGCTGCTTCTAAGCCAACCTCCCGGCTGTTAAGGAATTTCCACATCCTTTCACACTTAATTACAATTTTGGGACCTTATCTGGTGGTCTGGGCTCTTTCCCTCTCGACCATGGACCTTAGCACCCACAGTCTGTCTGATGAAGAACTACATTTAGCATTCGGAGTTTTATTAGGTTTGGTAAGAATCTCTTCCCCCTAGCCCATTTAGTGCTCTACCTCTAAATGTATTTTTATTCATCGCACTACCTAAATAGTTTTCGCGGAAAACCAGCTATCTACGAATTTGGTTGGCCTTTCACCCCTTACCACAAGTCATCCAAAGACTTTTCAACGTCAACTGGTTCGGTCCTCCGGCAAGTATTACCTTGCGTTCAACCTGCTCATGGTAAGCTCATTCGTTTTCGGGTCTAATTCATAAAACTAATCGCCCTATTAAGACTTGCTTTCGCTGCGCCTACACCTAAACGGCTTAAGCTTGCTTTATAAATTAAGTCACTGACCCATTATACAAAAGGTACGCCGTCACTCTAAAAAGAGCTTCGACTGTTTGTAGGCATGCAGTTTCAGGTTCTATTTCACTCCCCTAATAGGGGTTCTTTTCACCTTTCCCTCGCGGTACTAGTTCACTATCGGTCACTGAAGAGTATTTAGGCTTAGAGGGTGGTCCCCCTATATTCGAGCAGGATTTCGCGTGTCCCGCTTTACTCGAGAAATTTATTAAACTTTACCTTTACGGGACTATCACCCTCTTTGGTTAGCATTTCCAAACTATTCAAGTTTTTTTAATAAATTTACAGGCCTATTCCGCTTTCGCTCGCCACTACTTACGGAATCTCAATTGATTTCTTTTCCTCTGGTTACTTAGATGTTTCAGTTCTCCAGGTTGTCTCTTTAAACCTATGTATTCAGTTTAAAGTACCACATAAAGTGGTGGGTTTCCCCATTCGGAAATTCACGGATCAAAGCTTGCATACAGCTCCCCGCAACTTATCGCAGTATACCACGTCCTTCTTCGGCTTTCAGTGCCAAGGCATCCGCCACACGCCCTTAAACGCTTGATTTATGCACAGAAAAAAATTCTGTGTTGAATCAAATTTTTTAAATGTTTAATTAATTAAACATTTTGATTGTTCATCTATTCGAACAATCGGATATAGATATTGATATTATATAATTTATTTACAGTTAAAATAACTAAGCGTTACTGGTGGAGGATAGCGGGATCGAACCGCTGACCTCCTGAATGCAAATCAGGCGCTCTCCCAGCTGAGCTAATCCCCCAGTTTAAAAAACTATGGTGGGCCGAGAAAGACTCGAACTTTCGACCCCACCCTTATCAAGGGTGTGCTCTAACCAACTGAGCTACCGGCCCATTTTAGTCAAAGTAACACTTTAATCTAAAGAAGAGAAATGAGGACGGTCAACATTAACCTGTTAATTATTTAGATTAAGAAAAATATTTCCTTAATCATCCTTAGAAAGGAGGTAATCCAGCCGCAGGTTCCCCTACGGCTACCTTGTTACGACTTCACCCCAGTCGCTGACTATACCGTGGTCAAAGGTATTAAACTTTGCCTTAAGGTAGAACCAACTCCCATGGTGTGACGGGCGGTGTGTACAAGACCCGGGAACGTATTCACCGCGGCGCGCTGATCCGCGATTACTAGTAATTCCAGCTTCATGTACTCGAGTTGCAGAGTACAATCCGAACTGAGGCATCTTTTTAGGATTTGCTTGATGTCGCCATCTTGCTTCCTATTGTAAATGCCATTGTAGCACGTGTGTAGCCCAACACGTAAGGGCCATGAGGACTTGACGTCATCCCCACCTTCCTCCAGCTTATCACCGGCAGTTCTTTCAGAGTGCCCAACTAAATGATGGCAACTAAAAGTGAGGGTTGCGCTCGTTGCGGGACTTAACCCAACATCTCACGACACGAGCTGACGACAGCCATGCAGCACCTGTGTTTTGTCCGGCCGAACCGAAGACTTTAATCTCTTAAAGTCGCGACAAACATGTCAAGTGTTGGTAAGGTTCTGCGCGTATCTTCGAATTAAACCACATGCTCCACTACTTGTGCGGGTCCCCGTCAATTCATTTGAGTTTTAACCTTGCGGTCGTACTCCCCAGGCGGTGTGTTTAACGCTTTCGCTGCGATACTGAAAATAAATTTCCAACATCTAACACACATCGTTTACGGCATGGACTACGAGGGTATCTAATCCTCTTCGCTACCCATGCTTTCGTTCCTCAGTGTCAGTATTGATCCAGAAAGCTGCCTTCGCAATCGGTATTCTTTCTAATATCTACGAATTTCACCTCTACACTAGAAATTCTGCTTTCCTCTATCAAACTCTAGCTAAAAAGTTTTGATGGCAGTTCCAGAGTTAAGCTCTGGGATTTCACCACCAACTTTTTTAACCACCTACGAACTCTTTAAGCCCAGTAATTCCGAACTACGCTAGGTCCCTTCGTATTACCGCGGCTGCTGGCACGAAGTTAGCCGGACCTTCTTATTCGGGTACAGTCATTTTCTTCCCCGACGAAAGAGCTTTACAACCCAAAGGCCTTCTTCACTCACGCGGCATCGCTGCATCAGAGTTTCCTCCATTGTGCAAGATTCCCTACTGCTGCCTCCCGTAGGAGTTTGGGCCGTGTCTCAGTCCCAATGTGGCTGATCATCCTCTCAAATCAGCTATTGATCAAAGTCTTGGTAGGCCATTACCCTGCCAACTAACTAATCAAGTGCAGGCCCATCCATTGGCGCATAAAGCTTTCTCCGTAAAGACTTATGAGGTATTAGCACAAGTTTCCTCGTGTTATTCCTCACCAAAGGGAAGGTACCTACATGTTACTCACCCGTCTGCCACTAGGTATTGCTACCCCGTTCGACTTGCATGTATTAGGCGTGCCGCCAGCGTACGTTCTGAGCCATGATCAAACTCTTAAGTTTAAAAACGGCGCACACTAGCTTCCATATAAATCTAAGAATAAATTTATATGTGTTTTGAAGTGTGTACGACAAATTTTGGTAACCTTAACCGTCCACACTTCTCTTCTTTAATTTTTACAAATAAAATAGCTAATCAAGCTAAAATGCTTGATAATCTTAACTTTTTTAAGATAAGAGGGACGCTTATATGCTAAAAAATTTATAAATCAAGCTATTAGATATAAAAAAATGTGTTAAAAAAGCCTTATTATTAAACGTTTTTTTAATGCTTTATACAATTACAAAAAATCAGATTTATCAAAAATTTAAAGTCTATAGATCATTTATTATTTTATTAATTTTAGCCACATCCACCATAATAATAGTAAGTATATATGATAAATTTAGATCTGAGCAATTTAGAAGTTTAGAGAATTTACTTCAAAATATTTATTTTCAAAAAACATTTGAGTCAATATCGCAATCATTAGAACCTAGATATGAAAAGATAATATATCTAGTAAAATCAGGAGATAGTTTTGAATCAATTTTAGATGATCTCAATTTTGATAAAAATGAAAAAAATAAAGTTATAGATTATTTAGTTAAAGGAAAAATAAAAAGCAATCTTTTCGAAAATAATAAAATAATTTTTGAAATAGATAATCTCAAAACAAAGAAAATTACAAAAATAACAATTCCAATCAATAAGAAAAAGGACTTAATAATCACATCAAATCAAAAAAATTCTTTTGAGCACTTAGAATTAAATAAAAAATTAACTGTTAATACAATTTATAGAGAGAATTTTATTAAGAATAGTTTATATAAATCAGCCATAGAAAAAAAGATTGATCCAAATATAATTGTCCAATTTGCTCAAATTTATGGCTTTCAAGTAGATTTTCAGAGAGATATAAGAAAAAATGATAGTTTTCAAATTGTTTATGAGGTTTTCAAAAATGAAGATAATAAAGTTGTTGATTACGGAAACATATTATTTGCAAATTTAATTTTAAAAGGCAAATCTTTGAAACTTTATCATTTCAATTCTGAAAAAGATAAAATCAATGATCACTTTGAGCCTAACGGACAAAGTATAAAAAAAACATTAATGAAAACTCCAATTAACGGAGCAAGATTGTCATCTAGTTATGGAATGAGAAAACATCCAATACTAGGTTATAATAAAATGCATCAAGGAACAGATTTTGCTGCACCATTAGGTACCCCTATCATGGCATCTGGCTCAGGATTAATTTTAAAAGCAGGTTGGTGCGGTGGTGGTGGAAATTGTGTTAAAATTAAACATAATAGTACCTATAGCACTGTTTATGCGCACATGTCGAAATTTGCCAGAGGAGTTAAAAAAGGTATAAGAGTTTCGCAAGGACAAATAATTGGATATGTTGGTTCAACTGGAATGTCTACTGGTCCACACCTGCACTACGAAGTTATAAAAAATGGAAAAAAAATTAATTCTCAAACTTTAAAACTTCCATCTGGAAAAAAATTAAAAGGAAAAATTAGAGAAGACTTTGAATTAGTCAAAATTAAAATTGATGTTTTAAAATCAGAACTAATAAATACTCAAAATTAGCTTTCTTCAGCTTTTAAAGAATTATCTGTTTTGCTATTCTCTTCGTCAACACTGCCGATACTTACTTTGTTGATATTTTGATTAACAGAGTTTTTTAAATCTGTGTTACTAGAAGTATTTTCTGAAACTCTTATAAAGTGTTCAGCATGTTGCATATAATTTTCATATAATATTTTGTCTCCACTAGATAAAGCCTCTCTTGCTAGATCCGAATATTTTTGAATTAATTTTGAGGAATTAAAATTATTCCTAAAATTTCTTTTTTTAAAATCTGATATGTTTCCTAAATTTGTTCCAAGATTTTGGTCGTTCGCATTCATTTTTGAGGATCTATCAAAAGAGTTTGATCTAAACCTTCTCCTATTATTTTTGAAATTTCTCATTATCTAATTTTCTTTGCTATTAAACATCTACTTATACTTTGAAGGTCTTTCACTGTTTTTAAAATATAAAAACCATTTTCTTTTAAAATTTTTTTTACTTTTATACTCTGACCAAAGCCAATCTCTATTGCCAATAAACCATTATTTTTCAAATTTAACCTACTTTTTTTTATAACTTTTTCGATAATTCTCAATCCGTCTATACCACCGTTTAAAGCCATCTTTGGCTCATAACCTTTTACACCCACATCAAGATTGTTATAATCAATATTATTTATATATGGTGGATTAGAAACAATTAAATCATATTTTCCGATCAAAAAATTGTCAATATCAGAATTAATAAACTTAATTCTATTTTGGACCTGTTGTATTTTTGCATTAGTTTTGGCTATCTTAATGGCTGATAAGGACACCTCAACGCCTGTACCTACCCATTTTTTTTGTTCTTTTAAGAGAGATATCAAAATACATCCCGATCCTAAACCTATATCTAAGATATTAATATTATTTGAATTTTTAAAAATTTTTAATATTTCTTCTACTAAAATTTCTGTTTCAAATCTAGGTATCAGGACATTATTATTTATGTAAAATTCGTATTTCCAAAAGAATTTTTTACCTGTTATATAGCTTATGGGCTCTTTTTTTTTCCTTCGCTTAATTAATTGATTATAAGTTTTAATTTGTTCTACATTCAATTTTTCGTCTAGATTTAAGAGAATTTTTTCTCTTGTTTTATTTACTAATTTTGAAAGGAGCAACTCAGCATCTATTTCAGCAGTAATGATTGATTTTTTTTTTAGGATAGATGAACCTTTGTTTATTATGTTTCTGTAATTCATTAATTGAGATTTTCTAATTGTTGCTCTTGTGCTTGAAGACTTAAATTTTCAATGACCTCATCAAAAATTTCTCCTTGCATGAATTCTTCGAGTTTATGAAGTGTAAGATTTATTCTATGGTCTGTTACTCTTCCTTGCGGAAAATTGTATGTTCTAATTCTTTCTGATCTATCTCCTGAGCCAATTTTATTTTTTCTATCTTTGGATCTTTGATCTTCAATTTTTTTTCTTTCAAATTCATATAATCTTGATCGTAAAATTTTTAATGCTTTTTCACGATTTCTAATTTGCGATTTTTCATCTTGCTGACTTACAACTATACTTGTTGGAATGTGTGTAATCCTCACAGCACTATCGGTAGTATTAACACTTTGTCCACCAGGTCCACTACTTCTGAAAACGTCTATTCTTAAATCTTTATCTTCGATTTTAACATCAACTTCTTCTGCTTCAGGTAGAACCGCAACTGTAGCTGCAGATGTGTGAACTCTGCCTTGAGTCTCTGTGTCTGGAACTCTTTGAACTCTATGAACACCACTTTCATATTTTAGAGAAGAATATATATTTTTACCTTTAATTGATGCTATCACTTCTTTTAAACCACCCGCATCGCTTTTAGATAAACTTATAATTTCCAAACTCCATTTTTTTTTATGACAAACTCTTTCGTACATTTTAAATAAATCAGACGCAAATAGACTAGCTTCTAAACCTCCTGTTCCGGCTCTAATTTCTAAAATTGCATTTTTAGTATCAGCCTCGTCTTTTGGAAGTAAAAAGATTTTTAATCTAACCTCGTTTTCATAGTATTTTTTTTCTAGTTCTTCTAGTTCTACTGTCACTAAATTTCTCATTTCTTCCTCTGTTTTGCTATCAGTAATAATTTTCTCAAGATCATTTTTATTTTTTTCGTAATTAAGATATTCTTGAGCGAACTTTATAATCTCACTTAGATTTGAATATTCTTTTGATTTTTCAGCAAATAATTTGCTATCTAAATTTTTTCCAGATAAGTCTTTTTCTAGTTTTGAGTGTTTGTTGATAATATCTTGAACTTTATTTATTGGTAGTGACATTGATAGCTTTATTTAGCTGAAGTTTTATTTTTAATTTCTGTTTCTTTTTTTTCAATCAAAGCTAGTACTTTATCAACCATTTCCTGAGTTGAAATCTTTTTCATTTGGTTTCCATTTATATAAAGCATATGATTATTGTTTCCTCCTCCTGTAACACCAAGATCAGTTGATGCGGCTTCTCCAGGTCCGTTCACAACGCATCCAATTATAGATAATGTTATAGGCGTTTTAATATGGGACAACTTATCTTCTAAAGTTTTAACTGTATTAATAACATCAAATCCTTGCCTAGCGCAAGATGGGCATGAAATTATTTTAACCCCTCTTTGTTTTAAATTTAATGACTTAAGAATTTCATTTCCTATTTTAACTTCCTTTACTGGATCATCTGATAATGACACTCTTATTGTGTCTCCTATTCCTTCTAATAGTAAAGTGCCAAGACCAATTGAAGATTTTATGCTACCTGGAATTAAACTTCCAGCCTCTGTGATTCCTAGGTGCAAGGGATAATTAATTTTTTTTGAAAGTTGCCTATATGCCCAAAGAGATAAAAATACATCTGAGGATTTGACGCTTACTTTTAAATTAAAAAAATTGTGATCTTCAAGAATTTGAATGTTTCTCATTGCACTTTCAACTAAAGCCTCTGGACAAGGCTCCCTATATTTTTCTAAAATATCTTTTTCTAACGATCCCGCATTTACTCCGATTCTGATTGAACAGTTATTATTTTTTGCAGCATTAATTACTTCTTTTACTTTTGCTTTATCACCAATATTTCCCGGATTAATTCTAAGACAAGATGCTCCATTTTCAGCTGCCTCCAATGCTCTTTTGTAATGAAAATGTATATCAGCCACAACAGGTAAATTAATATTTTTGGTAATTTCTCTGAGCGCAAAGGAAGATGCTTCATCCGGACATGATACTCTAACAATGTCTGCCCCTTCATTTTCAATTTTGTTAATTTGGTTAATTGTTGATTTAATATCAGTTGTTTTTGTATTTGTCATTGATTGAACTGAGATAGGATTGTCACCACCAACTTTTACATTTCCAACAGAAATTTCCTTGGTTTTTTTTCTTTTTATATCCCTAAATGGTCTTATGCTCATTACTGTATAATTAATAATCTAGTTTAAATTCTTTGTGAAGTACATCAACTGCTTTTTTTAGATTTTTTCTATCTACAAGTACTGATATTTTGATTTCGGATGTTGATATAACCAAGATATTTACATTTTTTTTTGCTAAAGCATTAAACATTCTAAAAGTTACTCCAGGAGTTGTAATCATACCAACGCCAACAATTGAGACTTTAGAGACTTTTTCATCTATGATAATATTTTTAAATTTAATATTTTTATTATTTTTAATCAATTTAACTGTTTTTGTTAAATCTTCAGTCTTAATAGTAAAAGTCAAATCAGTCTCTTTTTTGTTAGAGGAAATATTTTGAACTACCATGTCAACATTTATAGAATTTTTATATAATGGTTCAAAAATTGCCGCTGCTACGCCAGGTTTATCTTTAACTCCAATTAAACTTATTTTTGCGTCATTTTTTGTAAAGGATACACCACGTATTATGTTTTTTGTTGATACATTTTTTCTTTTTGTAATTAATGATCCAGTTTTATTATTAAATGATGATCTTACTTCAATATCAATTCTATGTAATCTCGCATCTTGAATAGAGTGCGGTTGCATTACTTTCGCCCCTAAAGAGGACATTTCAAGCATCTCTTCATAAGATATCTTTTTTATTTTTTTTGCGTTAGGAATTAGTTTAGGATCTGATGAATAAACACCAGCAACATCAGTATAAATTATACATTTTTCAGCTTTAAAAAATTTTGCTATCATTATTGCACTCGAGTCTGATCCACCTCTACCGATTGTAGTTATGCGGTTTTCAGAGTTAATTCCTTGAAACCCTGCCAATATTGGTATTCCACCTTTTTTGAGGTATTTGATAATATTGTTTTTATTTACACTTACAATTCTTGAGTGAGAATATTCTCCACTTGTATAAATTGGTACTTGCCAACCATGGAATGATCTAGACAAAAAACCCTCATCATTTAACCTTCCAGCAATTAAGGAACATGAAATCTGCTCGCCCGCAGCTAAAACCGAGTCGTATTCCGGTGGTGTAAAGTTGCTAGAAATTTCTTTAGTTAAATTTGAAAGTTTATTTGTTTCTCCACTCATTGCAGAGGAAATCACAATTACTTTATATTTTTTTTTGATATGGCTTATAATTATCCTTGCGACATTTTTAATTCTAGAAATAGAACCTACTGATGTGCCACCAAATTTTAATACTACAATTTTCATTGTTATTTTCTATATTATCTTTTAATAAAAAATATTAATAAATTTAAAATAAAATTTATGGCTAATAACACAATAAATAAAGAAGAAATAGATAAATTTAGTAGAATGTCAGAGGAATGGTGGGATCCGGAAGGTAAATTTAAGCCATTGCACAAATTCAATCCTATAAGGATAGAATATATTAAAGATAACATTGCAAAAAAATTCAATATTAAAAATAAAGCAAAACCATTTTCTAATTTAGATATATTAGATATCGGTTGTGGAGGAGGCCTTCTAACAGAGCCAATGTATAGATTAGGAGGAAATTTAACCGGGATAGATGCTTCGGAAAAGAATATAAAAATAGCAAAAATTCATGCAAAAAAAAATGATTTAAAAATTAATTATATTTGCTCATCGCCTGAAAATCTTAAATCATCAAAGCAATTTGATATTATTTTAAATATGGAGGTTGTAGAACATGTAAATGATCTAAACTATTTTTTAAAATCGAGTTCAAATCTTTTGAAAAAAAATGGTCTTATGTTTATTGCAACAATAAACAAAACTTTAAAATCTTATTTATTTGCTATAATAGGAGCTGAGTATGTTTTAAACTGGTTGCCTGTTGGTACTCACGATTGGTTCAAATTTGTTGAACCAGAAAAATTGCAAAATTTATGTGAAAAAAATGATTTGAAATTGTCTGAGCTTGATGGATTAAATTATAATTTATTTTTAGATAAATGGCAAAAAAGCAAAAAAGCAGATGTGAATTACATTAGTATTTTTGAAAAAATTTAATTTTCTTTATCATTAACCCAAGGAATATATGCTGTTTCGATTCCTTCCTCTTTAAGCTCTTTAATATCTTTTTCTGAGGCATTTCCATAAATACCTTTTTTTGATTTATTATTTTTTTTATTTTCATAATGAATTGATCTAGCCTCATAGGCAAAGTTTTCTCCAACATAGTCAAAATTTTTTTTAATGTATGTTTGAAATTCTTTTATCTTAGTTTTTACCTCAACCGATTTTAAAGATGAATTTGATTTTTTAGAACTTACATTATGCGCTATACTTGGTGACATAATTGATTTTTCAATTTTTAAAGACTTACATTTATTACAGTTAATAAGACTCATTTTTTTAAGCTTTTCAAATTCTTTGGATGAAGCAAACCAACTATCGAATATGTATTCACAATTTTTACAATTTAACTTGTATTTAATCATATTATCGATTTAGTAACTAAAATAGAATTTTCAATATTAAGATCTGTAATCAGCATTAATTTCAATATACTTTTTTGTTAAATCCATTGTGTAAGCCTCGAATTCTTTTTTGCCTGTGCCTATTTGGACATTAATTTTAATCTCTATTGATTTCATGTAATCTGCTACATCATTTTCTTTGTAACTTGGGGATAGTTTTCCATTTTCAATAATTTTGTATGGTCCAATATTAATATTTAATTTACTTAAATTTATTTTCACTTTTGATTTTCCAATAGCCATAATTATTCTACCCCAGTTTGGATCTTCACCTGCTATAGCTGTTTTAACTAATGGTGAGTTGGCAATTGAAAAACAAATTTTTCGTGCGTCATCCTCATTTTTGCACTTTTCTACTTTCACTATAACAAATTTAGATGAACCTTCACCATCGGCAGCGACACTCTTTGCTAAATTTTTAAGAACCAAATTTAATGATTTATCAAAGTCACTTAATATTTTATCTTTGTAGGACTTAATTTTTTTATTTTTAGCAATGCCAGTTGAAAAAATTGATACCATATCATTAGTACTAGTATCACCGTCACAACTAATTGCATTAAAAGTGTTTTGGATATTTTTTTTTAATAATTGTTTTAATATGCTCCCGCTTACTTTTGCATCTGTGAAAATAAAACCTAAAGTAGTAGCCATATCTGGATGAATCATTCCTGATCCTTTTGCCACCCCATAAATTTTTACCGATGTGCCAGCAATTTTGCATTCTTCCATTGATAACTTTGGCCTAGTATCAGTTGTTAAAATACCCATTGCTGCTTTCATCCAAATATATTTATTTTGAACATATTTAATATTATTTACTAAGCTAGGTATAGAATAAATAATTTTTTCCTCTGGAAAAATTTCACCGATTGTTCCAGTAGATGCAAACAAAAGATTTTTTGGTTTAATTTTGATTGGATCTTCTTCATCATTAATTTGTTTTTTTGATAATTGGTCAGACACAACTGAGGCTATGTTATTAATTGATTTGTAACCCTCTTTTCCAGTGAAAGCATTTGCGTTTCTCGTGTTTATTAAAAGAGCATAGATTTTTTCTTTTGAATTATTTAAATTCCATTTAATATTTTCAGATGTTATATTTGATTGAGTATAAACGGAGGCATAATTTGCACCTTTTCTAAAATAAAAAATAACTAAATCATCTCTTTTTTTATTTTCGTATAAATTGGCTGATACCGCTGAAATACCAATTCCGTCTAGATGGTCTAGATCCTGATAAAATCCTATAGAATTTGACTTAATTTGATAATTTTCTTTTTTAAAAAGCATATATGTTTAAAATTTAAATAATATGATTATATAAGATTCGTTGAAATAACAAATATATCATATGCTTAATCCTATTAATTTAATATCTAAATTATTTCGGTCCTCTAATCAAAAAGAGCTGAATAATTTGACTAAAATTGTGGAGAAAATTAATTTACTTGAAGAAAAAACTTCCAAACTCCAAAATAGTGATTTTCCTTCTAAAACTTTTGAGCTTAAAGAAAGATTTAAAAAAGGAATAAAATTAAATGACCTGCTTCCTGAAGCTTATTCTCTTGTAAGAGAAGCATCAAAAAGAATTTATAATGAGAGACATTTTAATGTTCAGTTGATGGGTGGCATTGTTCTAAATAATAGCAAAATAGCTGAAATGAAAACAGGGGAAGGTAAGACTCTTACAATTGCGCTTTCTGCGTACTTAAACTCCTTAGAAAACAAAGGAGTTCATGTTGTTACTGTCAATGACTACCTTGCAAAAAGGGACTCTGAGAATATGGGTAAAATTTATAAATTTTTAGGATTAACATGTGGCTACATAAATTCTGGTCAAACTGATGATGAAAGAAGAAAAAACTATTTATGTGACGTTACTTATGCAACTAATAGTGAATTAGGCTTTGATTATCTTAGAGACAACATGAAATTTTCTAAAGAAGAAATGGTACAAAGAGGACATAATTATGCTATTGTAGATGAAATTGACTCATGTCTAATAGATGAAGCTAGAGTTCCACTAATAATTTCAGGTCAAGCTGAAGACAAAACTGATCAATATATAATTGTAAATAAATTTATTAAAAAATTAAACAAAGACGACTTTGATATTGATGAAAAAAGTAAAAATATTTTACTTACTAATAAAGGTATAGACAATGTAGAAAAAATATTTTCAGAAGTTGGTATATTAAAAAATAATAACTTTTATGATCCAGAAAACTTATCCTTGGTTCATTTAGTTAATCAATCATTAAGAGCACATTATGTTTTTTCAAACGGAAAAGACTATATTGTAAAAGATAAAGAAATAATTATTATAGACGAACAAACTGGCAGACAAATGCCCGGAAGAAGGTTCGGTGATGGACTTCATCAAAGCCTAGAAGCAAAAGAAAATTTAAATATACAGTTTGAGAATCAAACTTTGGCTTCAATAACTTATCAAAATTATTTTAAACTTTATAGTAAACTTTGTGGTTGTACTGGTACAGCAGTAACCGAGGCACAGGAATTTTTTGAAATTTATAATTTAAATGTAATAACAATTCCTACAAATAAACAAATGATAAGAAAAGACCGGAACGACCAAATATTTAGAACTCTTAAAGAGAAAGATGAAGCAATTGTAAACTTAGTGAGTGAAAAACATTCTTTAGGTCAACCAATATTAGTATTTACAAGTAGTATAAATAAATCTGAACATTACTCAAAATTATTTAAAAATAGAAATATCAATCATATTGTTTTAAACGCAAAAAATCACGATAAAGAAGCTGAAATAATTGCAGATGCTGGAGCAAAGGATTCTGTAATAATTACAACAAGTATATCTGGCAGAGGTGTAGATATAAAACTTGGAGGAAAAAATGCAGATCATGATGCAAAAAATCAAATTAAAAAATTAGGTGGCTTGCTTGTAGTAGGAACTGAAAGAATGGAAAGTAGAAGATCAGATTTACAAGGAAAGGGCAGATCTGGAAGACAAGGAGATGAAGGAAGTTCTGTTTTCTACGTAAGTTTAGAAGATGACTTAATGAGAATTTTTGGATCAGAGTCGATGAATAATATACTTGAAAAGCTAGGTCTTAAAGATGGTGAAAGTATAGATCACCCATGGATAAATAAGGCCCTGGAGAGAGCTCAACAAAAGGTTGAGGCAAGAAATTTTGATATTAGAAAATCGTTATTAAAATTTGATGATGTCTTAAATGATCAAAGACATGTAATCTTTTCTCAAAGGAAAAAAGTAATAGATAGTTTAAATGCATATGAATTTGCAGATGGTTTTCTTAACCAGAGTATTGAAGAATTAATAGAATACAAAAATAAAAACTTAGATTTTGACAAAAAACTTCAGTCTGTTCTTGGTGTATCTTTTAATAAAAAAGAAATAGATGATTTGAAAACCTCTGATAGTTCTAATTTAAAAGAACAAGTAAAACTTAAATTCAAGGAAAAAAGAGATGACAGAATAAATATTCTGGGTGAAAATCAAGCCAAAGATATTGAAAAAAGAATTTTTCTTCAATTAATTGACCAAAATTGGAAGATGCATATTCAATATTTAGAGCAACTTAGACAAGTAATTGGTTTAAGATCGTACGGTCAGAGAGACCCTTTAATAGAGTACAAAAAAGAGGCTTTTAATTTGTTTGAGGAACTTTTAGACAAATTGAGAAACCAGTTTATTGGCTTGTTATTAAACATAAAATTAGTATCAGAAAACAATATTGAAAGAAAAGAAGATGAAACTGAGGTGAAAAAACGGATCAAAAGTATTGCCAGAAACACTATTGGTAGAAATGAAAAGTGCCCATGTAACTCAGGAAAAAAATATAAACACTGTTGTGGTGCTTTATAAAAAATATATTAAAGCAAGAATTCCAAAAATTGCGATTAAATAGCTTAGCGCTAATTTTTTATTATAAAATACTTTTTGAAACAAAATTTTAATTTTATTTTCTTTTAATGATAAACCAGAGTCTTCATCTAGTTTACTAGAGAAACCTCCTCCTCGTCCAATTTTTAAAAATTTATTCTTTCTAAGATTAATTACTTCATCTCGACTTAGTTTTTCAAACTCAACTAAATTTTTTTCAAGTGAAATTCTAATATTCTCCAAAATTTTTTCTCTATCTCTGTGGGCTCCTCCAGTTGGTTCCTCAATAATTTCGTCAACGATTTTTAAATTAAATAGCTCCTTTGAAGTAAGTTTCATTGCTGTCGCTGCTTCTAAAGTTTTTTTGGGATCTCTCCATAATATTGTTGCACATCCTTCTGGAGATATTACTGAGTATATTGCGTTTTCTAACATTATAACTTTACTGGCAGATGCCAAAGCTATAGCACCACCTGATCCTCCTTCTCCAATAATTATTGATATATTGGGTACAGATAGTTTCATACAACTTTCTATTGATCTAGCTATCGCCTCAGCTTGACCTCGCTCCTCAGCGCCAACTCCAGGATACGCACCAGGAGTGTCAATAAAAGTTATTATTGGAATATTAAATTTATTTGCCAACTCCATAAGCCTTATACTTTTTCTATATCCCTCTGGTCTCATCATTCCAAAGTTTCTATCCAATCTTTCATCTAAGTTTTCTCCTTTTTCCTGACCTATTACCAAAACAGAGCGATTATTAAATTTTGCAAATCCAGCTATAACTGATTTATCTTCGCCGTAAAATCTATCACCTGATAAAGATATAAAATCTGTAAATAAATTTTCCAAAAAAAACTTTGCCTTTGGACGATCTTCATGTCTAGCAACTTGTGTTATTTGCCAAGGATTAAGATTAGAATATATTTTTTCCAACTTTTTTCTTATTTGATCTTCTAGACTAAAAATTTCATTCGTATTTACCTCTGAAATTCCCTCATTGTTATAGGGATCTTTAAGATTATCTAATTGTGTTTCCAGCTCTTTTACCTCGGTTTCGAAGTTTAAATAATTTTTCATAATATTAATATTTTGTAAAATAAAGGCAATAAAGTGGCTCAATTTTACCAATTTACTATTATATAAAATTTTCTTAAAACAAACTACAATAATTTTTATGTCAAAAAAATACATTAATACTGAAAACTTATCTATTTCGGAGGATCTATTTAACTTTATTAATAATGAGGTTATTCCAGGTACTGAAATTTCAAAAGATAAATTCTGGAAAGGATTTAGCGATGTAGTGCACGAACTAACTCCAAAAAATAAAGAACTTTTAAGAATTAGAAAAAAATTACAAATAGATATTGATAGGTGGCACTTAGAAAATTATGAAAAAGAATTTAATTTAAAAAAATACAAAGCCTATTTGGAACATATAGGATATATCAAAAAAGAAGGTGCCGATTTTAAAATAAAAACAGAAAATATTGATCAGGAAGTTTCAAGTATTGCAGGTCCACAATTAGTTGTACCTATAATGAATGCGAGATACGCATTAAATGCTGCAAATGCAAGATGGATGAGTCTGTACGATAGTTTATATGGAACAGATATTATCTCATCTGAGGAGTCAATAAGTGAAAGGTACGATCCTGAAAGGGGGCTAGAGGTAATTAAATATACTAAACAATTCTTAGATCAATATTTTAAGCTTAAAAATTCCTCGTGGGTTAAGGTAGTCAAGATATCAATCAAAGATCATAAATTGCAATTACATACTGATAAAGGAGATACAGAACTATTAGATGCTAATAAATATATAGGTTATAGGCTTGATAATCAAAAAATTTCAGCAATAATTTTAAAGAACAACAAACTTCATATTGAAATTATAATTAATCCTAGTGCATTCAGCTCAAAGGGAGATCCTGCAGGTATTTCAGACATTATTATAGAGTCTGCAATCTCAACAATTTGTGACCATGAAGACTCTGTCGCAGCTGTAGATGCTGAAGATAAAATTTTAGGCTATAGAAATTGGTTAGGTCTTATGAAAAAAGATCTAATAGCTGAGTTTGAAAAAGATGGAAAAAAACTAAGAAGAAAACTTAATCCAAATAGAAGTTTCATATCTAGGTATGGTAAAAAGGAAAATCTTCATGGAAGGGCACTTCTATTAAATAGAAATGTGGGACACTTAATGACGAACTCAGCCGTACTTTTACAAGACGGCTCTGAGATACCAGAGGGAATTTTAGATGCTTTTGTTACTTCATTGTGTGCTCTGCATGATCTTAAAAATAAAAACAATTCAAGAACTGGATCTATCTATATTGTTAAACCCAAACAACATGGCCCAGAGGAAACAAACTTCACAAACTTGTTGTTCTCAAAAGTAGAGGAAGTTTTAAAATTAAAGAAATTTACAATTAAATGCGGTATTATGGATGAAGAAAGAAGGACTACAGTCAATCTAAAGGAATGTATAAGAACACTAGACCATAGAGTTTTTTTTATAAACACAGGATTTTTAGATCGTACAGGTGATGAAATGCATACTTCTATGGAAGCTGGACCAATGATTAAAAAAGGTGACATGAAATCATCTACTTGGATAAATGCATATGAAAACAATAACGTAGATATTGGATTAAAATGTGGTTTTTCAGGTGTTGCTCAAATAGGGAAAGGTATGTGGGCTATGCCAGATAAAATGGCCGATATGTTAAAAACGAAAATTTCTCACTTAGAGGCTGGAGCGAATTGTGCTTGGGTCCCTTCGCCTACAGCCGCTGCACTTCATGCTCTTCATTATCACAAAATTGATATATTTAAGAAACATTCAGAAATAAAAAAAAGAAAAGAAGCAAAATTGGATGATTTATTAACAATACCAATTGTAAAAAAACCTAATTGGTCCACAGAGGAAATAAATAAAGAAATATCTAATTCTGTGCAAACTATACTTGGTTATGTAGTAAGGTGGATAGATCAAGGAGTTGGATGTTCGAAAGTGCCAGATATTAATAATGTTGGTTTAATGGAAGATCGAGCAACGTTAAGAATATCATCTCAACAAATTACAAATTGGCTTTATCATGGAATTTGTAGCAGAAAACAAGTTTTAGAAATTATGAAAAAAATGGCAAAAGTAGTCGATGAACAAAATAAAAATGACAAATTTTATCAAAGAATGTCACCACGTTATGATCAATCGATTGCTTTTAAAACTTCATGCGAACTTGTTTTTCAGGGAAAAGATCAACCATCTGGTTACACTGAACCACTACTACACCTAAATAGATTAATTAAAAAAAATTAGTCCTTTGAAATCGAATTTCTGTTTTTAAAAGCATAAATCAATGTCCCGTCATCTAAGCTTTCAATTTCACCTCCTACAGGCAATCCTT
Organism: uncultured Pelagibacteraceae bacterium; assembly: GCA_902631595.1. GTDB lineage: Bacteria > Pseudomonadota > Alphaproteobacteria > Pelagibacterales > Pelagibacteraceae > Pelagibacter. The sequence continues at coordinate 40,288 of CACOZH010000004.1, forward strand.
GTGCTAACTTTGAAATTTTGACATCTAAATCCTTTAGGCTATCTTGAATATAGAAAGCTGTTGTTTGACCTTCAATCGTTGCACTTGTTGCGAGAATTACTTCATCTATTTTTTCTTTTTTCACTCTATTAATTAATGCATCAATTAATAATTCTTCTTTATTTTGATTATTTGAAGAAATTGTACCTCCTAATATATGAAAATAGCCTTGAAAAATACTTGATGATTCTATGCTCCATTGGTCGGCGATATTTTCAACAACACATATTTTGCTATATCTATTATTAATGTTTTCACAATTGTTACACCCAACAGAAATAGACTTAAGTGATCCACATGTTTTGCATCGCAAAATATTTTTATAAACTTCAGTCAAATTTTTTGCCATTGGTCTAATTATTTCATCCCTATTATTAATCATTTTTAAAACTATTCTTTTTGCTGATCTCGGTCCTAAGCCAGGTAATTTAGATATTAATTTTATTAACTCCTCTATTTCAGCAAGATTTTGCATATCAATATTTTAGATTGGCCACTTAAAGCCAGGTATTCCAAAATTTCCCGCTGACTTTGAAATTTCCTCTGTAGTTTTTGATTTTAAATTGGATTTGGCGTTATTATGCGCCGCTTTTACTAAATCCTCAATTACATTTTTCTCTTCTTTCAAAAGACTATCAGATATTTCTATATTAATCATTTCACCTTCTCCATTTAAAGTAACTTTAACTAAATTGCCTCCTGAATTTCCTACGACTTCTATTTTTTTAATTGCCTCTTGGCTTTCTTTCATTTTTTTTTCTAGTTCTTTTGCTTTTTCGAGTATTTTTGAAAAATCTGTCATAATTTATTCCTCAACGCTTACTAATTCTGCATCAGGAAATATTTTTTTTACCTCAGAAGAAAATTTTGATTTTGACTCCTTATTAACTAAATTAATATTCTTTTGATTTCTCTGTTCTTTAAAAGTTGGCAGACCCTCTTCTCTAGAAAATGCTATAACCCATCTTTTATTTGTCCATTCAATCAGTTTTTCTGAAAGTTCTTTAACAAATCTTTTATCAAGGTTTGAATTGAAAGAAATTTCAATTTTTTGATCTTTAAAACTTACTAATCTAACGTTATTTTCAAGTTCATATTTAATCTTTAATTCTTTTTTTTGTTCACTAATTTCAATTAGTTCTTTGAAACTTTTAATTTGATTGTTTTGAATTGTTTTTTTAACCTCTGAGCTAGATATAATTTTCTCTTCCTGTTCAACATTTTTTAGTTGGTTTACCGTATCATTTTTAAATTGCTGTTGATTTTTGAGTGTTGCTTTTTCAATAGTGTTGGTTTGTTTTTCTGAAATTTTTTCGTAACTATTGTTAGTTTTTAAAATCTGCTTAAGATGTAATGATCTTATTAAGAACATTTCTACAAACTGATGTTGATTTTTAATTATATCGATTTTATCTAAATTGTTTAGGGTAAACTGCCAAAATAATAGCAAATCTTTTTGGTTTATTTTTTTTGATATTTTTTTTATTTTATCAAATTCTTTATCATTTAAATCAAAGTTTGTTCCATTCAAATTTATATATTCAATATTTTTTATGTAGTATAAAACTTCTAAAAACTCGTTTAAAACAATTTTCGGCTCCACCCCGGAATTGTATATTTCTCTAAAAATTCTTAATGTATCTTTTTCTAATCCCTCTAAAATGCACTCAATTAAATCTATAATTTTACTTTTTTCAAAATAACCAAATATTTTTTGAGCTTCATGAAGATCAAGTTCTTTAACATTATTTCCAACTAACATTGCTCTATCAAGTAAAGATAGGGAGTCTCTTACTGAACCCTCGGATAATTTTACTATCAGTTTGATTGCATCATCTGATATTTTTCCATTTTCTAAATTTTTAATTTTTAATAAGTACTCAAATAATTCAGAAGAATTTACTCTTGATAAATCATATCTTTGACATCTTGATATTATTGTAATTGGTATTTTTTTTACATCTGTACTTGCAAAGATGAACTTTAAATAAGGTGGAGGTTCTTCTAAAGTTTTAAGCAATGCTGCAAACGCTGATTTTGAAAACATATGCACCTCGTCACAAATAAAAATTTTATATTTCGCTGATGTTGGTTTGTATCTTGAAAATTCAATCAGCTCTCTTACATCTTCAACACTAGTTTTACTGGCAGCATCTATCTCTAATATATCTATGTTATTCCCTTCGATAATTGATTTGCAACTTTCACATAGATTTTCTGTACATAAATTTTCTACACCATTCTCGCAATTTAAAGCCTTTGCAACAATTCTTGCTGTGCTTGTTTTGCCAGAACCACGAATTCCTAAAAACATATAAGCATTTGGAATTTTGTCATTCTTAATGGAATTAAAAATACTTTCAGATATTACTTTTTGACCAATTAATTCTTTAAAAGTTTGTGGCCTATATTTGAGTGCTAATACTTTACTATTTGAATGCATAATTTAAAAGGAGACCAACCAACCTGAATAAATACTCAATACCCTTGCTTCTGTTAAGACCTAGGGGAGTTCATGGTATCTCCACCTGATTGGCCCCCAAGACACTATATCAGAAATAATTTAATATCTTCAATATGATATCTTATTTTTTTCTAAGTTTATCCGCTTCGAAAACCCCTAAAACTGTCATATCCTCACAGTGATAATTAAGGTCCTCTAAAGAATTTTTAATTTTCTGATCCTCAATGTGTCCTTCAACCTCACATAGAAAAAAATATGATGAGAAAGAATTCTTTTCAGGGAAACTTTGGAGTTTAATCATATTCACCCCATTTATAGCCATACCTTGCAAAGCACTATAAAGAGCTGCGGGTTTGCTTTTTAATTTAAATAAAAAAGATGTTATGTAAGAACCATGCTTATTTTCTGGTTGAATAATATCTTTTCCCATTAATAAAAACCTAGTGAAGTTTTCTTTGTTGTCTTGAATATTTGTTGCGAGTATTTTCATATTATATATTTCAGCGCTGAGAGTTGAAGCTATAGCAGCTTTAGATTTATCTTTTAAGTCTGCCACATATTTTGCTGATCCAGCAGTATCTGCTCTTACGTTTTCAATAAATTTGTTTTTTTTAATAAACTCGGAAGATTGGCCTAGTGCTTGAGCATGAGAGTAAATGTCTGTAATATCTTCAATTTTACTCTCTTTTAAACCTAATAAGTTATGACTAATTTTATAGAAATGTTCTGAGTAAATATTAAGTCTAAATTTAAAAATTAGATATTCAATACCAATATTGCCTGTAGTTTTATTAGACTCAGGAATTATCGCTCTTATAGAGCTATCTTTACTTGCCATTTCAAAACATTCGTCAAAAGTTTTGCAGGGAATAGTTTCACATTTAGGATAATTGTTCTTGGCGCAGCTTTCGCTGTAACTTCCTGCTATTCCTTGGTAAGCAATTTTCATAACATTTTATATTCTATTAGTATTATCTTTTCTAGTAATTTACTTAAGACCTTAAATAAATTGAATTTAAATAATATAATTTTCAGTTAAATTGTAGATTTCAGCAAAATTCTAATGTTTATGCGTCCTTCAGCCGCTTAATTTGAAAATAATTATATATTATTTTTTTTTTTTAACATGCTATACGAGTAATAAATTACAATGGATTCATTTGAAATAAATAAAATAGTTGCGTCGGTGTTGATAATCGCGCTTTTGTTTATTGGTATTGGTAAAATATCTAATTTAGTCTTTAAAGTCGAGAAACCAGATAAGCCTGGATATAAAGTAGAAATTCCTGAAGATAGTTTATCCAAAGAAGTTAAAGATCTAAAAGAAGAAGAAGTTGTCAAAGTTGACATAACAGCTTTGTTAGCTCTTGGAACAATTGAACATGGAGAAAAAGTTTTTAAGAAATGTTCTGCCTGCCATGTGGTAGAAAAAGGTGGGGCGAATAAAATAGGTCCGGCTCTTTATGGAGTGTTAGGAAGAAAAGTTGCTGCAATAAGTGACTATAAATACTCAAGCGCTATGGCTGCATATAATAAAGAATGGAATTTTGAAGAGATGAATGGATATCTTAAAAAACCTCAAGCTTATATTAAAGGGACAAAAATGGCTTTTGCTGGACTAAGAAAAGAGAAAGACAGGGCATCCGTTATACTTTATTTAAATCAAAAGTCGGATAGTCCGCTTCCGTTACCTTAATCTTCCAAAGCTATAAAGTAGGATACTTTTTTGAACATGAACTCTATTAAGGGCTTGTTGCCAAACTCTAGAATGTTTACCTAAAAAAACATCTTCAGAAACTTCATCTCCTCTTGGCAAGCAATGCAAAAAAATACTTCTAGGTTTAGTAACTTTCATCAAACTTGAAGTAACTTTAAATTTTTTAAAGTCTCTAATTTTTTTATACTTATTGCCTTTATCATTTAAAGAAACAACTTTATCAGAAAATACCACATGTGCATTTAATGCAGCATTTCTTGCGTTATTAAAAATATTAATTTTTCTTTTACTTTTTTTTACCCAATCAAGTATAAATTTAGGTGGATTATAATTTTTTGGACAGCCAATATTTAGATTAAATTTAAATTTAACTGATGCTGCAATCAATGAATTTAGAACATTATTACAGTCTCCAATCCAACATATGTTTAATTTAGATATTGGCTTCCTCATTATTTCCTCAACAGTAAATACATCTGAGAGGACTTGGCATGGATGAGAGCTTGGGCTTAATAAATTTATTATTGGAATTGTTAAATTTTTACTAAAATTTTCAATTTTTTCATCACTATCCGTTCTTAACAAAAAACCATCTCCATAACTTGACAAAATTTTTGCTGTATCTGCTAAACTCTCACCACCTCTACCTAGATGTAATTCATTAGCTTTTACTGTGATTGAGTCAGCTCCTAATTGTTTAATAGCAATATAAAAACTCAATCTTGTCCTAGAACTTTGTTTTTCATACATTTGGACAAGTAATTTTCCCTTAAGTGGCTTGTCATTATCAACCTCGAGTGTATTTAAATTATTTCTTTTACTTTTTCTTTTTTTTGCATCACTTAAAATTTTTCTCAAATCTCCAGCTGGAATATCCTTAAGATTAATAAAATTTTTCATGATTTATTATAAATTTTACAAACTTTTTTTATTATTTGAAGAGCTAAATCTATTTCATTTTTTTTAACATTAAGTGGAGGCAAAACTCTAATAACATTTTCCGCAGCTCTAATTGTTAGAAGATAGTTATTTTCAAGAGATTTGATAAACTTTGACTGATCAAAATGTAATTGAATTCCAATTAGGAATCCCTTTCCACGTATTTCTTTTATTACATTTGGAAATTCATTTTTAATTTTGTTAAGCTCATTTAAAAAATAATTTGATAATTTTAAAACATTTTTTAAGAAGTTTTTTTTGAATATTTGGTCTAAAACTGCGTTACCCACAGACATTGCTAACGGATTTCCACCAAACGTAGATCCATGTGTTCCTGGGGTCATGCATTTTGCTACTTTGTTAGTCATCAATACTGCGCCAATCGGAAATCCGCCTCCTATACCTTTAGCTATGGGAACTATATCTGGTTTTACATTTGCATGTTCAAATGCAAAGAATTTGCCAGTTCTTCCAATTCCACACTGAACTTCGTCTAGAATTAATAATATTTTTTTCTCATTACAAATTTTTCTTAGGTACTTGAGACATTTAGCGGGTATTGTTTTAATGCCACCCTCTCCCATCACAGTCTCAACCATTATTGCTGCTGTATTTTTTTTGATTTTTTTTCTTATATTAGGAAATCTTGGCTTAAAATTTTTAAATTCAATATGGTCAAACCCTGGAACCTTGGGTAAAAATCCTTCAGTCATTTTTTTTGAACCACTTGCATAGATTGCCGCAATAGTTCTCCCATGAAAGGAATTTTTTATACAAAGTATTCTATTTTTGTATGGTTTTCCTATTGAAAAAAAATATCTTCTTGCAACTTTAATACTAGCTTCAGTTGCCTCAGCTCCTGAATTTACATACATTACTTTGTCAGCGAACGAGTTCTTTGTTATTTTCTTTGCTAATTTTTCACCCTCTGGAGCTTGAAAAGCATTGGAAATATGCCAAACTTTTCTAGCTTGTTTATTCAATGCTTTTATTAATTTTGGGTGGGAATGACCAAGAGACAAGACAGCAATACCACCTACCATATCCAAATATTTTTTACCTGAAGTTGAATATAGGAAACTCCCTTTTCCATATTTGAAGGAAATTTTTCTTCTATTGTAATTGTTTGCCAGTGCGCCCATAACTAGTTTTATCTTATACACATTAAAATCATATTGACTTAATTAAAATGCAACTATTAGTTCAATTTTTTTTATAATAATTGTTAAAAAAAACAAAAAAAAACTTGCTAATGAATGATAATTATGGGTTACATAATATTGTGTAAAAATTAATTAAATATACTATATTTGGTAGTAAATGAGCTGGGACGAAAAAAAAATAGAAATTCTTAAAAATGAGTGGGGAAAAGGAAAAACTGCCTCTCAAATAGCTGAATTAATAGGAGGAGTAAGCAGAAACGCTGTTATTGGAAAAGCTCACAGATTAAACCTATCCATAAAAATAAAGTCAAAAATTTCTCAAGGTCGATTTTCAAAAGAGCAAAATGTAGAAAAAAAAGTTAATGTTAAAAATTCTAAATCAAAATTTAGAAGTCTAATTTTAGATAAAAATTTTGAGGAAGCTAAAAATTTATCGCTTGAGGAATTAAATGACGATACATGTAAATATATGGAAGGACATCCAAATGAAAAAAGTTCTTCTTTTTGTGGAAGAAAAACAGTTGAGAAATTCTCGTATTGCCCTTTGCATTTAATGATAGTTTATCAGCCAAAAGGTAAAAAGGAAGAAGTAGCTATTAAAGAAGGTGATATGCCCGCTTTTTTAGAAAAAAAAGTAAAAACTGCATAAGACATTTAAATAAAATTAACCTATTTTTTCTTTAGAAAATTCTCCTCCAGATTTCCACATATATGAATATTTCAAAATCTCTTTGTCAAAATATTTTAAATCTGAATTTAACTTGAGATCAATGTTTGTATTATATTTCAGTGATGGAGAATTATTATATTTTAGTAAAATCAATTGATCTTTAGTCAACAATGGATTTTTCATAATTATCTCAAAAAAATTAGCATATAAATTTGCAATTATTAAAGGCATCGGAAGAATAATTCTTTTAATGCCTATTGATTTTAAAATTTTTTGTATGATTTCTTTAAATGTTAATTTTTCTGGTCCTATACATTCGATTGTTTCCTCTTTGCTCTCATTTAAAATTACCTTGTATATTATTTCACATACATCAGTAACATGTATTGGGTGAAAAACTGTTTTTCCATCGTAATAAATTGGAAAAATAGGTAAAATTTTTAATAAACTCATCAACATAGTTGTAAAATTATCATCCACACTGTAAACCAACGAAGGTCTTAGAATGACGTAGTTTTTAAATATTTTTTTTATTTCATTCTCGCCACTTAACTTACTTGATGCATATTTGCTGTCTGAAGCATCTTCAATTCCAAGTGATGATACATGAATAAATTGTTCCAAATTATTTTCTTTTGCATATTGCGCTAACTTTTTTGGAAATAAGTGATGAATATTATCAAAAGATGACTTATTTTTTTCATTTAGAATGCCTATAAGGTTAATGCAAATATTTTTATTTTCAAATAGTTTGGATAATTTTTCGCTATCTGGGTTGTCCATCTCGACTATATTTAGCCACCCGGCATTAGCCTGACTTTTGAGTATGTAGGCCTTTCTATGAATATTTCTTGTAACAACAGTGACTTTAAAATTTTTTTTTGTTAAATATCTTAATAAATGTCTTCCAATCTGTCCTGTAGCTCCAAATACTAGAATTTCTTTAGGTTTCATATATATTGTATTCAATTTATGCAAATTGATATTAAATTACATAAGGAAGATTTGCCAGATGAAATAAAGCTGGATGACAAAAAGTCTATAGCAATAGACTCTGAATTTTCAGGCCTAAATGTAAATAGAGACAAACTTTATTTAGTTCAGATCTCTTCAGGAGCTAACGATGCACATATAATTCAGCTAAATAGAGAAAATTATCATGCCCCAAACTTAAAAAAATTATTAACAAATAAAAATATTACAAAAATATTCCATTTTGCCAGAGCTGACATGGCTTTTATAAAAAAATATTTAAATGTTAATGTTGAAAATGTTAATTGTACTAAAATTATGAGTAAAATTGCAAGAAGCTATTCTGATCGACATGGATTAAAAGATTTAGTTAAAGAATTTTTAGGAGTTGAAATTAGTAAACAATTTCAGAGTACAGACTTTGGGGGAATTTTAAACGAAAAACAATTAAAATATTGTGCAAACGACGTGATATATTTACATAAAATTTATTCAACATTAAAAGAAATATTAATAAGAGAACAAAGAATCGATCTTTATAATAAAGCAATAAGTTGTATTCATACTAGAGTAGATTTGGATTTAGCTTTATTCACAGAGGATATCTGGTCTCATTAACGAAATTATGAAAAATATTTATTCACTAATTGGCAAAGGAGTAGTTCAAACTGAGATTAATGCATTAAAAAAATTAAAGAGTTCATTAAATAAGGATTTTGATAAAATCGTAAATTTAATATTGAGGTGTAAAGGAAAAATAATTTTTTCTGGAGTTGGAAAATCGGGAATTATATCAAAAAAGATTTCTTCAACAATGTCGTCTGTTGGCATACCATCATTTTATGTTGATGCTGGCTCATGCTCTCATGGAGACTTAGGAATGATAAGCTCTGGAGATATTCTTATTTTAATTAGTCATAGTGGAGAGTCATCTGAATTAAAAAATATCATTCAATATACTAAGAGAAACAAAAATATTAATTTAATAGGTGTTACTTCAAAAAAAAATTCGTTACTTTACAGATCTAGCAATTTATGTTTTTTACTCCCATCAATAACTGAAGCTGGTCCAGGAAATTATATTCCAACTTCCAGCACTACCTCACAAATTTGCTTTGGTGATGCGTTAGCTATATCAACTATCAAACAACGAAAATTTTCAAAATTAGATTTTAAAAAATTTCATCCGAGTGGAACTCTAGGTGCAAAATTAAGAAATGTTGCTGATCTAATGTATAGAACAAAAGATATCCCTTTTGTAAATGAGAGTAAAAATTTAAATGAGGCTCTCAAAGTTTTTAACAGAAAAAACCTCGGTGTTTTGGTTGTAAGAAATAACAAAGGTAACACCACAGGTATTATTTCTGACGGAGACCTCAAAAGAATTAGCTACAAATCAGAAGATATTAAAAAGATTATCGTTAAAAATGTTATGAAAAAGAATCCAGTGATAGTTAATGAGAACATGTTAGCTGTTGAAGCTTTGGCTATAATGAATGATAAAAAAATTACATCGCTATGCGTTTTTAAAAAAAATAGAAAAAAAACAACTGGATTAATTCATATGCATAATATTTTAAATGCTAATATTAACTAAAAATGAAGCTAAAATTATTTTTTCAAGGGATATTATTTATTAGTATAATATCGATATTAATTGCATTTTATTATGTTTTTTTACAAAATAAAAACGAAAAAAACCTTATTTCAAAAGAAGACGATTTAATTTTAGATAACGAAGTATCAAACGAACTTATAAATATAGAGTATAACTCTATAGATGCTGAGGGAAATACATTTTACATAAATGCTGAAAAAGCAATCATTGAATTTAAAGATCAATCAGGCATTGATAATCAAAGCGAAGTTAGCCTTAATGGAGTAATATCTGTAA
>CACOZH010000005.1 GCA_902631595.1 uncultured Pelagibacteraceae bacterium
GTTTTACGATTTCTTAACTTTTTATCAAAAAAGTCCTCAAATTTTTTTTCACCTTCTTCATTAAACTTTTTGATAATAAATTTTGCCATTAATCTTCCGTTAAAATATTTTGCCTTGCTTGATTGTACTTTTTTAGAAGTTGTAATTGGTCCAAATAGACTTCAAGTGATTTGTTTATAAAACTTTCAATTTCTTCTGAAAATATTATTTCACTTTCGTTTGTATCAGATAACTTTTGCTGTATTTCTACTGTTTTTACACCATTGTTTGCATTTTCTGCAAATTCTAAAAATCCTTGAATGTATTTATTATCTTCAACATCATCTAATATTAAGCAACGTCTTAACAGCTCCTTAAACGCAAAAGAAAATATTATAATAGACAACCTGTCGTCAGTCTCACACTCTGATGCAAGATCAAGGGAAGAATTAAAATATATTACAGGTATCATTTTAGATTTATCATGATCATTTTCAAATCCAATGTCCCAAGGATGATAAATTTCATCAGAAACTTTTGTAGCAAACAATGGCAACTCTTTATTTATTTTTATTTTTTTAATTTCTTCTTTTTTTCCTATAAAAAAAGGTTTTATTGAATTACTTGATGCAAGTATTTTTTTTTGGTTATTAGTTATTATTAATCTGAAATTAACTCTATTGGGATCAATATCTGCTAAACTTCTGTTAATCCTATCATCTAAGCTGAATTGACCTTGATTTAAGTTATCATAAATAGGATCACTTAAAGTCCCAAGTTCAATTTCTTTTCTGAAAGCACCTCTATATATTTCACAAAAAATTTTTGATGTTGCTTCATTAATGTTTTTATGATTCTTTAAAATTTTTTTTGATATCCTATTCATGTTTAAGACAACATAAAATTCTTTTTCTAAAGTGCTTACTGCTACAAATATATCTCTCTCATCGTCATCAATATCCCAAAATAATTCTGCTCTATTTGTATAATTATATTTACCCATTTTTAATTTTCTTTATGTCGGGATTGTCTTTCAATTTTCTTGTCTTTACGTAAATATCTTTTTGGGAAGTATCAAAGCCAGTCACTTCAACTGTAAAATCTTCTTCTAGAGCAATAAATTCAATTCTATTTCCGTCAATAACTCTTAGGTCTTTTACTTTTTCCATTTTAGAAATTTTCACATCACCTTGATTTATTTGAAAATGTCTATCTGGTGAATACGCCAAAATAGGATTGCCACGTCTTACATTGTAAGCGCAAGTGGATCTGACTAACATCGGAAACTCTTTTTTTTCAGTCGTAGACATTTTTATTATTTTAAAACCTCCTTCAATTTGACTATCCTCAACCATTTTTCTCGCAGAAACTTTCTTTCTTTTTTTCTTTTTAGTCATTTTAGTTTTTTGAGACTTTTTTGATAAATCAAAATCATCTATAATATTTTTTTCTTCTAATTCATCATATTCATCAGATTTTATCTTTGGAACAAAATTTGAAAATTTATCAAAATCAACTTCATCTTTTGTTTCGGTAATAAGTTTATAAGTTTCATTCATACAATTATTTATTAAATCAAATATTTTTTTTGCAGCATCAGAATTATAATTTAAATCAATGTCTTTATGTCTAGGATCAAATTTTAAATGTGCTTTACCTTCAGAGTCGCCTAGCATTGTTGATATATGTTCATGATCGGCCCAGAAATAAGCTAAACACTTGGAGCTAAATTTAAATCTTGAACTCATTTCAGGTAATTGTAAAAAACCCCTCATAAAGAGTGCTGGCATTTTTGTAGTTCCTTCGCTACTTTCTCCTCTTTTTAAATGAAAATTAAAATATGACTTTTCATAAGCTTTTTTCTTGTAAGGAATATTTAAATAAACTCTAAAGGATAATGTTTCTGAATTATAATAGCTATATCTAATTTTTTCTAAATTATTTTTTAAATAATTTTGGAAATTTAATTTATCTGGTAATTCGGGTGTTTCACTTAAATCAATTTTAATAAATTCTTTATCTGGCATTGATCTAGCATCATAAATAAAATCAACTTGATTAATATTTATATTTATTGAAGTTAAATGTTTTTTAACATTTGTTTCATTTATAATTTCCTTATTAACTTCAAGCTCCATTTTATTAAATAAGATTGCTGCATAGAATCTTTTTAGATATGAATCTTTCAAATATTTTAATTTGACTCTTTCATGCGGATAAGGAATTACAATTGATAAACCTGGTTCATTTTTCCTTTGTATACCTGTAGATTTTATGAATTCCTTTATCTCCTGCTCATCAACAATTGGACGAGTTTCTCGCTCGTTTTGAATATCTCTATTTCCATCATAAGGCACAGTATAACTCATATAAGGATGATAATTATCTTCACCTATTGTTGTTTGACCAGGATGAGCAATTCCTCTCAATAATTTTTTTCCAGTATCATGTTGAATTGAGTAACCAAAAAAAGCTCTAATATACGAAGCGATCCAGTATACATTTCTTCCTTGTCCTCTTCTACCTAACTGTTTTCCTCCTTTGGACTTAGAAAATGTTAAGAAAAAATGCTGATATCTGTCTCCTCTTGTTTTTTCAAAATCTCCAGTTAATCCATATGTATTAAAATCCTCAATAATTAAAAAATCAGTTATGTTTTCAGGAATTTTTTCCTGATTATATCCATCTTCTGAATATTTAAGGTGATTTTTTAAATCCTCTAAATAATTTTTAAAAAATAAATTATTGTCAGTTTTTACATAGTTTATTGAAACCTTTCCTTTTTTATTTTGTAGTGTTGCATCAATTTTATTCTGACCATCTTCGTTGCCTAATGAAGCTGAAATAGGATGTTTTTCAGTATCAAATTCTTCAGCTACTTGATTGTCAAATTCTATTCCTACAAACTTTTTTGGTATCCACTTACCTTTTATTTTCATAAATTTTTATTTCTTCTTGCATTACTTTTATATCAGCTAGACATTTTTTAAGATTGATTTTTAATTTGGTTATTTTATATGACCTAAGTAAATTTAAAGGTAAATTTAAAATCTCCTCAAATATGTACAGAAGTTTATTTTGTTGAAAAAACTCATAATCACTCTTTTTATCTATTTCCACCTGTCGAAGTCTATTTGAACAGTTAATTGCATATTCCTGTGCAAAACTTAATCTCTCCTTCAATGAGTAATAAAAATTATCTTTTAACAAATTTTTCCTCTCTGAGCTATTGGGCATAAGACTAATACAAGACAACCAGGATGCACTCTGGTGAGAGGAAGTCTCATGCCCTTAACCGATATAGCTTTTACCGTAGAAAGTATCCTCTTCTTTATAACGTGCATCAATTCTATAATTTTATTTTTTAAAATATTGATCATATAAACTCTCAGGTTTATTTAATTTCTCAGCTTTTTTTGAACTTTTATTCCATTTGTCGTAGACAAATTCTTTACTCCACTCTCTTAATTTGCTCTCTATAACCTTTTTTGCATCATTTGGGATGTCATATACATTTCTATTAGATAGATTTCCCACACCTCTTAATGCACTTTTAAGTAGGCTCATTCTAAGATTAAAATAATACTCAAACTTCTTTGATCTGCTGAGATGACTCGTTCTAGATTTTTTTGGCTTTCTCAAATTTTCTCTTTTAATATTTGTTATATTGCTCATAATTTTTTCTATATGTTATTCTATTTGACATTCTCACAGAGGTTATATATATACTCTGTGGAAATGTCAAGAGGAGATTTAAAAAAAATTGGAGAATTATTTTGTGGAGCTGGAGGATTTGCAGAAGGCGCAAGACAGGCGGGTTTTAGTCATATATGGGCTACTGACAACCACGAGGATTCCAGTAAAACATTTGAAAAAAATCAAAAATGTCCAGTTTTTGCTACTGGTGTAAATAAATTTACTCGGAAAAAAAACCTTGAAAAAATTAAAAGTGAATATGGAGACATTAATGGTTTGCTTTTTGGTTTCCCGTGCAATGATTTTAGTCTTGTGGGTAAAAAGAAGAAAATGGAAGGAGATTATGGAGGACTTTATACGTATGCGTGTAAAGTATTAGATTTTTTTGAGCCAGAATTTTTTGTTGCAGAAAATGTTACCTCTATTGGTAAAAAATTCAAAAATAATAAAAAACATCCCAGTCTTGTTAAAAAAGAATTTGCCGGAGAATTAAGAAACAGAAATTATATGAACTTTAAAAAAATAATGAAAGACTTGGCTGGTTGCTCAAAACATGGTTATAGAATTTTTGCAGACAATTATAAATTCGAGGAACATGGAGTACCCCAAAAACGTCATAGAATTATTTTAGTTGGTTTCAGGGATGATATATACAAAAAAAATAATATTAGCTATCAAAAGCCAAATAAAGAAAATATCATTAATTGTGAGCGAGGATTAGCAAATATTCCAGATTGGGCAGAACATCAAGAACCTACTAATCATGATGAAAGGGTTGTAAGAAGATTAAAAAAAACAGCTGAAGGTAAAAACGTGTGGGACTTGGGAAATGATAAAGATGGTTTACCAGGTGTAACAAAGGCTCGTATGAGTCATATTTACAAAAGATTAAATAGAAAAGAACCATCATATACCGTAACAGGTAGTGGAGGTGGAGGAACTCATGTGTATCATTATGAGGAACCAAGGGCATTAACGAATAGAGAAAGAGCGAGACTACAAACATTTCCTGATAATTATAATTTTTGTGGAGGCAAAGAGTCTATAAGAAGACAAATTGGAATGGCAGTACCAGTGGAAGGTGCAAAAAAAATAATGATTGCAGTAAAGGATGCCTTGAGGAAAAGAGAACAAAGAATAGCTTATCATCACGAGTGGATGATGAAAGCAAACGGAAAAGATTTGTATTTTACTGGTAAGGAAACAGCTCAGGGCTTTTTTGATTTTGATGAATAAAATTAGTTCGAAAGTTTATTTATTATTTTTTTTAAACTGTTTAAATCTTTTGCACTTTTAGAAATCAGAAGACATGCTTGTGATTTTAAAATTTCCCCATCTTTTAAAACTCTAAGGTTATTAGCTTTTAAAGTTTCACCAGTTGAAGTGATATCAGTTATTATTTCTGATGATCCAGTAAAAGGATAAACCTCTGTAGCGCCTAAACTTTTAACTAGTTTAAATTGTGTAACTCCTTTAGAAAATAAGAAATCTCTTGTTAAATTGGGATACTTTGTTGCAACTCTTAGTCTTCTTTTTTTATTATCCTTAAATTCAAAAGCAATTTCCTCTAGATCAGCAATTGTTTGAACATCAATCCATTCGTCAGGGATTGCTACTACTAATTTTGCATGTCCAAAATTATATTTTTTCTTTACAATTATCTTCTTTTGAATATTTACTTCGCTCTCTTTAAGTAAATCGTATCCTGAAAAGCCAAAATCTAAAGAACCATCTCCTAATCTTTCAATTATCTCTCTTGCATGAAGATAAGTAATACTAATATTCTTATAACCCTTGATATATCCAAATAAATCTCTTTCACCTCTATCTGACAAAAGTTTAAGTTTTTTTTTGGAAAAAATTTTTAAAACATCTTTTCTAAGTCTTCCCTTACTTGGTATTCCAATTTTTATCATTTAGTAATTGAGGTTAAAAGCTGCTCCCACAGCTGGTATCTTTTTAACTGAACCAAGGTCAGAAATTAAGTTATCGTATCTTCCACCGTTGATTATATTTTTATTCTTTGATTTTTCTTTAATATCTATTTTGAAGACTAATCCTGTATAATACTCTAACTGTCGCCCGAATGCTGCTGAATATTTTACGTTAAGCTTTCCTAATTTATTTTTGGTAACCGGAAAATAATTATCTTGAACTCTTATATTAATTTTATTTTTTTTAAAAAAAATATTTAATTTATTTGGAGCTTGTTTAATTGGACAATTAATTTTTAAAAATTCTCTGATTATCTTTGATACGTTTCTCCCTTTTTTTGTTCTTCTTGGATCTTTTATTTTGTTATCAAATCTAGTTAATATTTCTTTTAAAGATCTGCTCGCAATTAATCTTGATTGATTCTGCTTAAGCATTTTTTTATATTTATTTTTATCAATCTCTACAATGGTTGGGTCAACATCTGAGTTAGTCTCGAGCCTTTTTAAAAGATCATTAAAGTAGTTTTCTCTCCAATAATGTCTTTGAAGTCTTAACCTCCATCTTTTTGGTATATCAAGCTTATTCAACAATAATTTAAAAATCTCTACATTGCCCAAAATCAGGTTTCCTGATCTAAATTTCAGTTGTGATAAACTTTTCAATGAAGTTTCTAAAATTTTCTTGTCATCTTCTTTTTCTTTCTTAGAGCCTATTATCTCAAACCCTATTTGATTTTTAATGATTGGTTCTTTTTGATTGAGTGTTTTTCTAAATGCTTGTCCACTATAAACTACTTTTTCAACTTTTGTATTTTTTTCATTTAAATATTTAATACATGATGCAATAGTCAAATCTGGTCTCAAGCAAAGTTCATTCCCATTTTGATCCTTAAATGAGAAAATAAATCTTCTGAAATTCTCTCCTGATCTTTCTACTATATGATTAGTTTCGATAACGGAGTCTAGTTCAATAAGCTTAAAACCTTTGGACTTAATATTTTTGAGAATTATTTCAGATGAGTTTTTTGATTTCATTTATTAAATTTTTTGAAGAGATTGAAATTTGATCATTTTCTTTCTTAGATTTTAATTTTTTTATAGTAATTTTGTCTTGTTCGATTTCTTCTTGGCCACAAATAATTGCAAGAGAGCAACCTTTTTTATCTGCATAAGTTAATTGTTTTTTAAGGTTTTTAGTAGCATCTAAGTAAATCTCAGAATTAATATTATTTTCTCTTAGTTCATTTACTATTTTATAGTATTGATCTAAATAGTTTGGATCTAAAACACAGACTAATATATTTTTGTTATCATCTTCTTTAAACTGATCTAATTGGTTTAACGCGAATACTAACCTATCTACACCTATCGACATACCTGTTCCTTTGAAATCTACACCTTTAAACCTTTTAATAAGAGAATTGTACCTGCCTCCAGATGCGCAAGACCCTATGTCTATCTCTTTACCTTGTACATTTTTGCCTTTGAAGTTTAAATTTGTCTCAACACAAAAACCAGAATAGTAAGCTAGTCCCCTCACAATATTAAAACTAGTTTTAACCAGATTTGAGAATTTTCCTTTGGATAATATATTAAATAAATCCTCTATTTCGTTAATTCCTTCTTGAGAGGTTTTATTTTTAACATTTGATTTTAAAGATTTTATGTCTTTTATTTTTAAAAATTCAATTATTTGAGATGCTTGATCATTTGATAGATTTGCACCTTTAGTTATAGCACCACTTTCATCTTTTCTCTCTTTTTGAAGAAGGTCTTTAACACCATCCATTCCAATTCTATCTAGCTTGTCAATTGTTCGAATTACTTTAAGTTCTTGATCACTAGTTATTTTTAATTCAGATATTAAACCCTGAACAATCTTTCTATTAGAAACATTTATTGTAAATTGATTCGATTTTAATCCACAGTTTAAAAAGGTATCGGCAATAATGTTACAAATTTCAGCATCAGCTTGAGACTCGTTTACATTGCCAATTATATCCGCATCGAACTGTGTAAAAGATCTATATCTTGCACTATCTGGTTTCTCTCTTCTAAATACATCGCCAAAGGTATATCTTTTGTAAGGGAAAGTAAGATCTCTGTAATTTTGAGCTACAAATCTTGCAAGAGGTGCACTCATGTCATATCTAAGAGTTAAAGACTCTTTTTCATCCTTAAATGAGAATACATCAGACATAAGATTGGCTTCATCATCTGATAAAAATGATCCAATATTTTCACTAATTTCCATCGGAGAAGTTTCCAATGGTAAAAATCCATATTTTGTAAAATTAGCCTCAATGATTTTTAATATCTTTTTTTTTAAAGCTAATTCTTTGCCCCATCTGTCTTTAAATCCTTTAGGAAGACTGGGTGTTAAATTGTTTTCTTTTTTCATTTTTGGTACTGCCGCTTGGAATTGCACCAAGATAGCCCGCTCCACAGGCAGGAGTAATAACTATTATACGACGGCAGCTTCCTTTCACTGTTTTATACTAATAATTGTTAAATTTATATTTTTAAAATGATTAAATAGCTAGCGTGCAGCCAGCATGGAAATGATGTCTGTGAGAAGATCTGAAAGTATTAATTTTTTTAATCATTAGAGATTAAATATCATCTAAATATTAAAATTCAAGGATGAATTGTATAGGAATAAATTAAGTAAACTCTTACTTAAATATTCCTATACAATAATGTTGATGATTAAGATTTACGACGTTTTTTGTAAGTTAACAGCCGCAGGTCCTTTATCAGCATCTTCTACATCGAAAGTAAGTTCATCACCTTCGTTTAAGAATTTTAAACCTGCATCTCTAACTGCGCTCGCATGAACGAACACATCTTTTTCTTTATCTTCACGCTCAATGAAGCCATAACCCTTCTTAGAGTTATACCACTTGATTTTTCCTTTTAGACTCATTTTTACTCTTTCTTCGTTATTGTTATTTAGCTAAAATTTAGCTTGAGCGTTTGTTAATAGATTTTTAAAATTTATTCAAGAAGTTATTTTATGTGGTGGAACCCCCTGGAAACGAACCAGGTCCTAACGCTTTTCAGGCGTTCGTGCGCACCAGCTACACCAGGGTTCCTTAATTTAAGACCTGAATATAATACGGCCTTTTGTTAAATCGTAAGGAGTCATTTCTACAGTTACTTTATCTCCTTGGAGTACTCTAATACGATTTTTTCTTAATTTGCCAGCAGTATGTGCAGTAATCATATGTCCATTCGAAAGCTCAACTCTAAACATTGCATTAGGTAGCAAATCTTTTACCACGCCATCAAAGGTTAAAGTATCCTGCTTTGCCAAATTTATTTTCTCCTTATTCTAGATTTAATTGATTTTGAGTGAGCTTTAAGTTCCTCAAAATCACTCATCTGTATCGCAAATTTCCCAATTTTTTCAACACCTTTTTTTGAGAGGTTTACATAGCTTATTTTTTTATAAAAGTCACTAACGTTTAAACCAGAGGAAAATTTTGAACTGCCTAAAGTTGGAAGAGTGTGCTGACTGCCAGAAGTATAGTCAGTAACAGCCATAGGTGTAAATTTACCTATACATACTGAGCCCACATTAACAATATTTCTTATATATTTTTTATAATTTGTAACATTTAATTCGAGGTGTTCTGGGGCTACTTCATTAATTACATTAATTATTTGTTTGTCATTTTTACATAAAATTATTAGACCGTGTTTTTTTAAACTTTTTAGAGCAATTTTCCTTCGAGGTAAATTTATTAAATTATCTAAAACATTTTTTTGAACTTTGTCTATTATCTCCTTGTGCTTCGTAACCAAAATACATTGACTTTCAGGCCCATGTTCAGATTGCCCAACAAGAGAAGTACCAATTTCATTTATGTTAGTGAATTTATCTGCAAGCACTAAGATTTCACTTGGGCCAGCTATACCATCAATTCCTACCGAACCAAAAACTAATTTTTTAGCCTCAGCAGTAATGTCTGATCCTGGTCCAACCACTTTGTTCACTTTTTGTATATAAGCCAGATTAGCAATTGCTTGAGCACCGCCACATGTTATTATTTCGGAAACACCACATTTTTTTGAAGCATACATGACCGCAGAATTTAATTTTCCATTTATCCTTGGGTTTGCAACTATAATCTTTTTTACATTAGAAATTTGGGCGGGAATGGCACACATTAAAAGTGTACTAGGCAAATTTGCAGGAACATAAATTCCAACAGATTGAAGAGGTATATTTTTATAATCAATTTTATTATTATACTGATCTCTATATTTAATATCTTTAGGTTTTTGCAACATATGAAATTTAAATATTCTAGAATATGCAAAATCGATTGCTTTTTTTATTTTTGGGTCTAAATTTTTAATTGTTTTACTAATTTCTGTTTTTGAGGCATAAATTTTATGGTTATTTGAAAAACGTTTTTCGTATTTAATAACTGCTTTTAGACCATTTTTTTTAATGTCCTTTAGAATTTTTGATACAATTGATGTATTTATAGATTTTCTCGACCTTCTTATATTAAGTAGATCAACTAATTTTTTCTTATAATTTTTATTTTTACAGTTTAAAATTCTTATCATTAGTTAGTTTGACATCCTCCAGCGTGCAATCAATTATTTCACAAAAAAGATTTATAATTCCATTATTTGAAAATAACAGAATTATCTCGTAATTTTCCTCTTTTTTATAGGCTTCTATAGCTATTAACTCTAAAATATTTTCTTCAATATTCTGATTTATATTTTTTGATTTAGATTCATCAATAAATTCAAATTTTAAAATGCTGTTTATCTTCTCTTTACTATCATTTTTTTCTTTATTTTGTCTTTGGAGAGATATCAAAAAAATTTTATTTTTTTTCAAAAACTTGATGTCTGATTGTTTGATTTTTGCTTCAGAGCATAGGGCGGAAATAACCCTAAGATCTTCTTGGTTTTGAGCTATTATCTTCTTTAAAAACTTATCACCCATTAATTTTTTGAAATTATTTTAATTCCTATTTTTTTTAGTTTCCCTTCAAGATTATAATACCCTCTTAATCCGTGATAAACTCTTGAAATTGTAGATGACCCATTTGCAGCAATAGCCCCAAGAATAATTGAAAATGTTGTTCTTAAGTCTGAGGAAATACAATCTGCAGAATAGAGTTTTTTTTGGCCAATAATAATTGCTTTATTTTTTTTTATATTTATTTTGGCACCCATCCTGTTCAGTTCTGGCGCAGCCATAAACCGATTTGAAAAAATTGTTTCTTCTATCTGACTTTTTCCAACAATAGTTGTCATTATAGCTAAAATAAGTGGCATGTTATCAGTTGCAAAATTTGGAAAAGGTCCAGTTTTTATATTAACTGGTTTAAGTGTTTTTCCTGAAGTTATCTTTATAGATTTATTATCTGTTTCTATTTTATATCCAATTTTTTTTAAAATTGATAATTCTGACCTAAGGTGGCTTGGATTAATATTATTAGTTATAATATTTCCATTTGTTATTGCTCCAACACATAGATAACTAAAAGCTTCAATTCTGTCTCCGATAATAGTGTGACTTCCACTTATGAGTTCCTTCACTCCTTTAATTTTTATGGACCTTTTACCAATAAATTTTATGTCGGCTCCTGATTGATTTAGAAAATTAATTAAATCCAATACCTCGGGCTCAATTGCAATATTTTTTATTATGTGTGATCCTTTGATAAAAACTGAAGCCATTATTAAGTTAGAAGTTCCAGTGACAGTTACTTTTGGAAATTTAAATTTGTTACCCTTTAGGCCTTTTTTTGAAGAAATATTTACATAACCTTTTTCAAGATTATTATTAGCCCCCAAACTTTTAAATCCTGAAAGATGCCAATTTGTATCCCTAACTCCTAAAGCACAACCACCACCTAAAGCAACTTTAATTTTTTGCTTTGGATATCTAGCTAATAAAGGACCCATAGTTAGAACACCTGCTCTCATCGTTGAAACTAGTTTATACGGTACAATTAATTTGTGTTTTTTTTTATTGATTATTGTCATCATTTTTTTCGTCTCTGAGAATTCTACTTTTGCTCCTAGTGAAATTAAAAGATCTTTCATCGTATGAACGTCCTTTACAAATGGAATATTTTTAAATGTAACTTTTTTTTTAAATAGAATTGAAGCTGCCATTAAAGGTAAACAAGAATTCTTAGCTCCACTAATGTTTACAACTCCCTTAACAGCTTTATTAGGGCCTTTAATTAAAAATTTTTTCATTGTTTATTTTGATTTTGCTAAAGTGATTCCAGTTTGGCCTTGATATTTTCCTTCTCTATCAGCATACGAAGTGTCTGGTTGCTCTCCTTGAAAAAACAAAATTTGTGCCGCCCCACTTTTTGCATATAATCTAATGGAATTACTTGTATGATTTGAAAACTCCAGAACTAAATTTCCATGCCAGCCTGCCTCAAGAACTGTTGGTGGGGTACCAAGACCACATCTTGCATATGTAGATTTTGCAGTAACTAATCCTGTTACATTCCTTGGCATTTTGAAATATTCTAAACTGCTTGCAAGCGCAAATGAATTGGGTGGTATTAAAATAGAATCTTCTCCTGTCACTGTAATAAAGTTATCTTCACTAAAATTTTTAGGATCTGCAGTAGCGCCCTTTATATTTGTAAATATTTTAAATTCTGAACCACATCTAAGATCATAACCAAATGAATTAAGTCCATGGCTAATTCCCTTTGAAACACTTTTGCTTACAAAGGGTGATATCATTTGCATTTCCTTTGCAAGTTTAGTTATCTGTTTGTCGCTTAATATCATTTTTTTTTGAGATTATTTTTTGTAAATCTTTTCTTTTTTTTAAATTTTTTCTTAACGCATTTTCAAGATCAACCTTTGAGGGCTTTCTTTTTTTATTCATGAACTTGCTATTTTTTGTCTGGGTTTGTTAAGTGATCTAGCGTAATTACAGTATCTAGAGGAATTGTTTTATCTTCTTGTTTTACTTTATCAACTAAACCTTTTTCTTGGGCTTTGGCTTGTTTCTTAGCTCTTTTCTCAGCAAGTTTTTTTTCTCTTTTTGCTTGCTTCTCCATAGCTTTGGCACCTCTGGTGCTTTTATAATCGTAGTGTATTCCCATGGTGTCATTCCTTTGTATGATAAATACTTATAAATTAAGTCAATTGTTTGTCAAATTTAGTTTTATACATTATTGTTGATAAAATGCCCTGATAGTTAAATGGTATAACAGATCCATGGTAAGGATCAGTTTCCAGTTCAATTCTGGGTCGGGGCACCAGTTATTTAAAAAAAAATTTTCTTACGTAAATAGCAATTATAACTAGAATTATTATTCCAGAAATTGGCAGATAAATATCTGGTGTAAATATCAACTCTAGGAATGTTGGTGGTTCTTGATTGTCCTCTAAAATTTTACTTAAGCCTGATCCTAGTGAAACACCTACAAAAAGTTGTGGGGCCATACCTAATACAGATCCTAAGAAGAAATTTTTTAACTTTATATTAAATAAAGTTGGTAAAATATTTGAAATAAAAAAAGGTATTCCTCCAACAAACCTATAAATCAAAAAAAATATAAATTCATTTTTTTTAAATTTATCTGTAAGATTGCTAAATTTTTTAGAAAATTTTTCCTCAACAATATCTTTAAAAAAAAAGTTCGCAAACATGTATAGAAAAGTTGCGCCAGTCGATAATCCAAAAATAACAAGTACTGATCCTAACCATTTTCCAAAAATAAAACCTCCCACTAAAAATATTGGAGATCCAAAACCCAGTAACAGTACCCAAATAATTGTTCCGAAAAAAAACAAAATACTTGATAAAATTATATTTTCATTTTTAATTCCCTCAAGAGTATCTCTATTTGTCTTTATTAATTCATAACTAGTAAAATCTTGAATTGAGAAATTTTGAAAAAAAAACCACAAAAAAATTGAAATTATCAATATGTATGAAATTCCTAGAATTATTTTGATATTTTTTGTCTTGTTCATAGGCATAATTTATTAAAAATACCTGTACTTATATAGTTTTATTTTCTATAAGAACGAGATTTTAACAATAATTTAATGACCTATGAAAAGAACCTGGCACCCAAGTAGAGTAAAAAGAAAAAGAAAGCACGGATTTAGATCTAGAATGTCTACTAAAAAAAGACAAAAAGTTCTAAAAAATCGAAGAAAAAAAGGTAGAAAAAAGCTTTCGGTTTAATGAAGTCTAAAATCTTAAGTCTTTCAAAGAGTGAGGACTTTAAAAATATATTGAACGGGAGAAAGATCATGAACCCCTACTCTACAATTTTCTTTAAAAGATTAACCTCTAAAAATAATAAGTTATTAAATGTGAGTTTTGTTACAAAAAAAAAAATTGGAAATTCAGTTAAAAGAAATAAAATTAAAAGAAGACTAAGAAATATTATGAATGATGCAATTAAATCAATTAGTATGAATTTAAATTATTCTTATTTATTTATTGCAAAGAAAAATATTTACGATGCAAATTATAAAATGATAAAAGATTCAATATTTAAAGATTTGGCTAAAGTAAAATGATAAAAATAATATTTATATACATAATTAAAATTTATAAATTAATTATTTCTCCAATTTTAGGTCCATCGTGTAGATACCTTCCAACTTGCTCGGATTATTTTATAGAGTGTTTAAATGAGTATGGCTTAATCAAAGGAACAGTCAAAGGAACAAAAAGAATTTTATCTTGTCACCCTCTTGGAGGACAAGGATACGACCCGGTAAAGAAAGGTAAAAATTAATGGATTTAAAAAATACATTAGCTGCGGTATCTTTAAGTGCTGCAATAATAGTTTTGTGGGGTCTATTCTTTGCGCCAAACCCTCAAGATGTAAAGGAAGCACAGATAGAAAAAGATAGAAATGAGCTTGCGCAAAACGAAGATGCGCCCAAATTAATTGATAATGAAGAAATAAAGGTAATAACAAGAGAAAATGCATTAAATGAAAGTCAAAGAATAATTTTTGAGAATGAAAATATAATTGGATCAATATCCTTAAATGGTGCAGTTATCGATGACCTAACTTTTAAAAAATATACAACTTCAGTTGAAGGCGACGAAAAAGTTACATTATTAAATCCAAAAGAAATAAAGACCGGTTATTACATAGACTCAGGATGGGCTATTAATAATAATGAGGTTCAAACTCCTAATAATAAGACAGTTTGGGAAGTAGATGGAAATAATAAACTTACACCAAATACTCCAGTAAAATTAAAGTGGACTAACAAAAACATCACATTTGAAAAGATAATAAAATTAGATGATAAATTTTTATTTAACATAGAACAAAAAATCACAAATAACTCAGAAAAGACTTATAATTTTTATCCTTATGGACAAGTAATCAGAAATACAGCGCCTGAGGTAACTAATTTTTACATACTACATGAAGGTCTTCTTGGTGTATTTGATGGTAATTTAGTCGAGGAAGATTACGACGATATTGAGGAAAAATCATACTCGAAAAACGCTGATGAAGGATATGTTGCAATTGTTGACAAATATTGGGTGGCAAGCATTATTCCAGAAGAAAATAAATCATTTAGAGCAGATTTTGATTACAAAAATAAGTTTAAAGCAAGTTTTATTGAAAATAAACCAACTGTTGTTGGAGCAAATGAAACAAAATCAAATAATTTTAAAGTAATTGTTGCAGCAAAAGAAGTTGAAATAATTGATGGGTATGCGGAAAATCAAAATATAAGTAAATTTGACTTAGTAATCGACTGGGGATGGTTTTACTGGTTAGTAAAACCCCTCTTTTTTGCAATAGATTATTTTTTCGAACTTTCAGGAAACTTCGGAATAGCAATTATTTTAATAACTATTTGTATAAGAATTGCGTTTTTTCCACTTGCGAACATGTCATTTAAGTCAATGGCACGAATGAAATTATTACAGCCAGAAATGGCAAGACTAAAAGAATTGCACAAAGAAGATAAGGTAAAACTACAGCAGGAAATGATGGCATTGTATAGAAGAGAGAAAGTGAATCCTTTAAGTGGTTGCTTCCCAATATTGCTACAGATCCCTTTCTTTTTCGCTATATATAAAATGTTATTTGTTACAATTGAGATGAGACACCAGCCATTTTTTGGATGGATTAATGATTTAAGTGAGAGAGACCCAACAAGTATATTTAATGCTTTTGGATTAATGCCATTTGATGTACCAAATTTTTTAATTATAGGGGCTTGGCCATGTTTAATGGGTCTTACTATGTATCTTCAACAAAAGCTGAATCCGGCACCACCGGATCCTATACAGGCTAAAATTTTTATGTTCTTTCCGTTATTTCTAACAGTAATCCTAGCACCTTTTCCAAGTGGATTAGTTATCTATTGGACATTTAATAATATTTTCACAATGATGCAACAGGTTGTTATCATGAGAAAGACCACAGTTAAAACTCAAGTATAGAAAATGGAAATTGAGAATTTACTCCCTATAGATGGTCCATCTACTAGTGAAGTAAATAAATATATTGATAAATATAAAAACGATTTAATAGTGATTAAATATGGAGGAAATGTTTTTATAGATAGGAATATATTTGATAATTTTATCGAAGATATAAGTATTTTAAATAAGCTTGGCCTTTCAATTGTTATAATTCATGGAGGTGGGCCAAAAATAAAGAGAGAGTTAGATAAGTCCAATATTCAATCTAAATTTATAAGAGGCTTAAGAGTAACTGATGAAAAAATTATAAATATTGTTGAAGATGTCTTGATAGATTTTAATAAAGATATTGTTGAGTCTTTAATGAAAAAGAACACAAACGCATATTCAATTCATTCAAAAAAAGATAGTATTATAGAAATTGTTCCAGAATCTGAAGAACTCGGGTTTGTTGGTAAACCAAAAAAAATAAATACTGAATTAATAAAAAATATTTTAAAAGAAAATATTGTCCCTGTTATATCTCCTTTAGGAAAAAAAGAGCAGCAAACATATAATATAAATGGAGATACAGCCGCAGGTGCTATTGCAAAATCTTTAAAAGCGAGAAGATTGATCCTAATGACAAATACAGAGGGTGTTTTAAGCAAAGATAAAAAATTAATAGAAGAAATTACATCATCTAAAATATTAGAAATGATAAAAGACGAAACTATAAGTGGAGGCATGATTCCTAAAATAAACACTTGTCTTGATGCTGTAAAAAATGGTGTTGTGGGCGTTGTTATTATTGATGGAAGAAAACCTCATTCAATTTTATTTGAAATATTTTCTGATAAGGGCGCAGGAACATTAATCAGAAAATGAAAGATTTAAAAAAAGTAAAATATCTGATTCTTGACATGGATGGTTGTGTGTATCATCCTAGATACTTAAAAACTTTATTCGGCCAAGTATCTGCAAGAATGACGAAATTTATATCACTTAAACTTGGCATAGATGAAATTAAGGCAAAAGAAATCCAATCAGATTATTTTTATAAACACGATACTTCACTAAATGGCCTACTAATCAATCATCCAGATAAAATTGATGCTCATGAATTTTTAAAATTTGTCCATACAATAAATTATGACTGTCTTGATAAGGATATTGAGCTAAGAGAAGAATTATTAAAATTAGATGTAAAAGCTTATTGTGCAACAAATGGTAGTAGAGAGCACGCAAAAAACTGTATGAAAAAAATAGGTATTGATGATTTGTTCGAAGGAAAAGTCATGGATATCGTAGATTTTAATTTCAAACCTAAACCTGATCCTAAATCACTTAAATTATTATGTGATAAGTTTGAAATACCTACTAATGAAGAAACAGTATATGTAGAGGATATTTGTAAAAATCTTACTTCTGAAACAGCAAAAAATATGATCAAAGTTTGGTTTAGTAATGATGAGCCAATAAATAATATTGATAAATATAAAGATGTAGTAGATTATAGAATTGATAATCTTGCTTTATTTTTAAAAAAAATAAGGTTATTAAAAGAACAATAAAATTTATGAGTGATATAAAAAAAATAATAAACGATGCGTGGGAAATAAAAGATAAAATTAATCAAAATTCTGACAAATCTATAAAGGATGCAATTAATCAAGTTATTGAAGATCTAGATAGTGGTAAATCTAGAGTGGCCGAAAAAATTAATGGTGAATGGCTAACCCATCAACATCTAAAAAAAGCTATAATGCTGAGTTTTAGAATTTATCCCATGGAAAATTTAAATGGTCCTTATAGTAGTTGGTACGATAAAGCCCACTTACTTAAAGGTAAAACAGCAGGATGGACAAAAAATGATCATGAGAAAGCTGGATTTAGAATGGTTCCTAATTCACCAGTCAGAAAAGGTTCATTCGTTGGAAAAAATGCAGTCCTGATGCCATGCTATGTAAATATTGGTGCCTATATAGATGAAGGAACAATGATAGATACATTTGCAAGAGCTGGAAGTTGTAGCCAAATAGGAAAGAATTGTCATATATCAGCTGGAAGTGGTGTAGGTGGTGTATTAGAACCAGCTCAAGCACTTCCAACGATAATTGAAGATAACGTTTTTTTGGGTGCTATGTCTGAGGTAGTCGAAGGTGTTATTGTTGGAGAAGGTTCTGTCTTAAGTATGGGAATGTATATTGGCCAGTCCACTAAAATTGTTAATAGAGCAACAGGTGAAATAGCTTACGGAAAAATTCCACCATATTCTGTTGTTGTGCCAGGTACTTTGCCAGACAAAAAAAATCCATCTACACCATCATTAAGCTGTGCAGTAATTATTAAGCAAGTCGACGAAAAAACAAGATCAAAAACATCAATTAATGATCTTTTAAGAGAATAAATTAATGAAAAGCTACAATGAAATAAAATTAGCTCAAGAGCTAATAAGATTTCCAACAGTTAAAACTGAGGATAAAGGTATTATGAGATTCTTATCAAAAAAACTTAGTGCCATTGGTTTTAAATGTACAATTATAAAATCAAAAGGAACTGGACCCAAGCCAGCTCTAAATTTATATGCTAGATTTGGTAAATCAAAACCACATATAAATTTTTTAGGACATACAGATGTTGTTGCAAATCTTAAAAATTGGAAAATTCCACCATTTAAAGCAGTTGTAAAAAAAGGATATTTAAATGGAAGAGGTTCACAAGATATGAAAGGTGGAGTTGCTTGTTGGATAAGCGCCGTAAGCAGTTTTATCAAAAAAAATAAGTTTAAAGGTTCAATTTCAGTTATTATTTCAGCAGATGAGGAAACAACAGGTTACGGTTGTCCAGCAGTTATGAAATATCTTGGTAAAAAAGGAGAGAAAATAGATTTTTCTGTAGTAGGTGAACCATCATCAAATAAATCAGTGGGAGATGAAATCAGAATTGGAAGACGTGGTTCAATGAATGGAATTATAACTGTATTTGGCAAGAGTGGTCACTCAGCATTTGCTGGATCTTATATCAATCCGTGTACAACCTTAGCCAAAATAATATCAAAATTGAAAAGTTCATCTTTAGATAATGGTACAAAATTTATGCCTCCATCTAATCTTGAGTTTACTAAGATAAATGTAGATAATTTATCTGAAAATGTGGTGCCACAGTCTGCAAGTGCAAAATTTAATGTAAGATTTAATTCTAGACATAAATCATCATCACTTAAGAAAAAGTTAAGTAAAATAATTAATATAACTGCCAAAAAAGAAAAATGTAAAACTAAAATAGAATATAGAGTAAGTGGAGAAGCTTTTTATACAAAACCTAATAAAGAGATTTATATGGTGAAAAAAATTGTTAAAAAAGTTACAGGTAATTCAGCAAAGTTAAATTGTAGAGGTGGTACAAGTGATAGTAGATTTTTGGGGTCTATTCCAAGGCTAGAACTAGGATTAAGAAATACTACTATTCATATGGTAGACGAAAAATCGCCGATCTCAGATTTGAAAAAGTTGACTAAGATATATTATAATATTTTAGAAAATTATTTTTAATGAAAACAGCGATAATTACCTCTAAATCTTCATTAAATCATAACACTGGTTCTGGACATCCTGAGAGCATTTCAAGGGTTAAGTCAATACTTGAAACATTAAAAAAAAATAAAAAGTTAATTTGGAAAAATCCGGCTAGTTTCGACAAAGATATTATAAAACAAGCACATTCGCATGATTATTTGAACACAGTTGAAAATGCTTTTCCTGAAAAAGGATTAGTATTTTTAGACGGTGATACAGTTGTTTCGCCTGGAAGCAAAGATGCAACTTTTGATGCAGTTGGTTCAATAATAACTGCGATAGACGGTGTAGAAAATAAAGAATTTCAGGCCGCTCACTGTGTCACTAGACCTCCAGGCCATCATGCTGAAAAAAATAAAGCCATGGGTTTTTGTGTAATAAATAATATCAGTGTTGCTGCAAATTATTTAATTTTAAAATATAAATATAACAAAGTTGCAGTAATTGATTGGGATTGTCACTTTGGAAATGGTACTTATGACATTCTTAAGTCAAATGAGAATGTTTTTTTCTCAAGCTTACATCAATATCCATATTATCCAGGAGGTGGCACTGAACACGAAAAAGGAGAACATAATAACGCTTTAAATATTCCACTTCCTGCTGGCACAAACTCTAGAGAATATTTCGATGCTTATGAACATATGCTAAAAAGATTAAAAGAGTTTAGACCTGAATTTATATTAATGTCAGCAGGCTTTGATAGCCACCGCATGGACCCACTTTGTCAAATGAATTTAGAGTCTAAAGACTATTATGAGATAACTAGAAGAGTTTTGGAAGTTACCAAACAGTTTTGTAACGGAAAAGTTGTCTCTATTCTTGAGGGTGGTTATGACCTAAATGCTTTAGCAGAAAGTGCAAATGAACATGTTAACGCACTTCTAGAATTCAATTGAGATTCTGAAAAATTATCATAAATAGAAATGATGGCTTTATATAAAATAAAAAAATCAAATATTGATAATAAAGGGTTAGTTGCTAGTAAGGATATTAAAAAAGGTACAAAAATAATTGCATACAAAGGAAAACTAATTTCGAAAAAAGAGAGTGAAAAAAACCCTAAATTTGATAATTCAAAAAGGATTTATCTTTTTGAAATTAACAAAAGATATGATCTTGATGGAGATTTCAATTTTAATACCGCAAGACTTATAAACCACTCTTGTAACCCAAACTGTGAAGTAGTTGGCAAAGGTTTAAAATTATGGATTGAGTCAATTAAAGATATTAAAAAAGGTGAGGAACTCTCATATGATTATGGTTTCAGTTTTGATGAAGATTTTAGAGATTATCCATGCAAATGTAATTCAAAAAATTGTTGTGGGTATATAGTAAAACAAGCTTCTCGATGGAGAATCAAAAAATCACTTAGGGTTAATAGATAATTCTTGATAAGTACAACCCTTTTGCAGGTGCTGGTGGAGCACAATCTTTTCTATTTTTTGACTTTATAATTTTCTCAAGATCTTTAATTGACCATTTTTTTTCTCCAACATATTTTAGGCACCCAATGATTGATCTTACTTGATTTCTGAGAAATGACTTTGACCTTAGTGTAAAAATTATTTTTTCATTTTTCTTAATAATTTTTATCATTTTTAAAGTTCTGATTGGAGATTTCGCCTGGCAATTGGCAGATCTAAACGCATTAAAATTATGGGTTCCAATTAATTTCTTAGATGCTTTTTTTAAAAGTTTTATGTCTAGTCTTGATCTCAAATACCATACTTTATTTTTATCGAATACTGGGGGCGCATCTCTATTTAGAATAATATATTCATATTCTCTTTCTTTTGCAGAGTACCTTGCGTGAAAGTTCGTATTTCTTTTCACAATTTTCTTTATCGAAATATTTTTTTTATTTAAAAAATAGTTTAATGAAGAAATTAATTTATATTTATTTAATATTGTTTTTTTATAATCAAAATGAGCTGATTGATTTTTTGAGTGAACACCAGCATCCGTTCTTCCTGAACCAATAATATTTACTTTTATTTTTAATATTTTAGATAAAATTTTTTCAATCTCTTTTTGAATTGACGTAGCATTTTTTTGTGATTGCCATCCAGAGTGTTTTGTTCCATCGTATTCAACTATAATTTGATATCTAAACATCGTATAAATTAGTTCCTTTTTGAATTTGAGAACCAAGTATAAACTCATTTATTTTCTGAGGCTTTTTACCTTCACGTTGTATTTCTAAAATTTTAATTGAATTTTCTCCGCAGCTAATTTCAAGATCATTAGATAGAACTTTGCCTGGTTGGTCTTTATTAAAAGATAATTTTGCTTTTAAAATTTTATGTCTTTCCCCTTTGTAAATAAAATAGCCACCTGGATAAGGAAATAATCCGTTTATTTTTCCAATTATATTTTCAGCTTTATCATTCCAATCAATTAAACCTTCAGTTTTTTTAATTTTTTTTGCGTATGTAGCTTTGGAGTGATCTTGTGGTTTAAATTCTACTTCTTTATCAATTATGCTATCTATAATATCTGAAATTTTTTCAGATGCTAAATTTGAAAGTCTGTCACTTAGGCTTTCAGCATTTTCATTATCTTTAATGTTAATTTTATAAATATGTGAAATATCTCCTTCATCTAATTTTTCGTTTATTCTCATTACACTTATGCCAGTTTCTTTATCTTGACTCATTATTGATCTTTGGATTGGTGCTGCACCTCTCCATTTTGGAAGTATTGATGCATGAAGATTAATAAAACCTTCTTTGCTTAGAGATAAGAATTGTTTTGGGATGATTATTCCATAAGCTACTATAATTACTAGATCTAAGTTTAGATTTTTGAAATATTCATATTCTGATTTATTTTCTTTTAAAAGATCAGGTGTTCTTACATCAAAGTTAATTGTTTCAGCAAATGAGTGTACCGGGGATTTTTCTAACTTTTGTCCTCTACTTGATCTTCTTGGTGGTTGTGTGTAGACAGCTGAAATTTCATGTCCATTTTGATATATATTCTTTAATATTGGTACCGAGAAGATGGGTGTCCCCATGAAGGCAATTCTTCTTTGCATGTATCAAATAACAAGTGTTTCTGAATTTTTTTTTTCCTTAGACAATTTTTTTAATATCATTGATTTTTTTAATTTTGAGAGATAATCGATAAATAATATTCCTTCTAGATGATCCATTTCATGCTGTATACATGTAGCAAGAAGACCATCTGCAAAAAGCATTTTTTTTTCACCATTATAATCCAAGTATTCAACTTCACATGTTGCAGGTCTATCAATTTCTGCAAATTGATTTGGTACTGACAGGCACCCTTCTTCATATGTAGATAAATCTTTATTTTTATTTTTTATTACGGGATTAACAAAATACATTGGATTTCTCTTTTCGTCTTTCCATGCGATATCCATTACAATTATTCTTTTTGGTATACCGATTTGTATCGCGGCCAATCCAATCCCATTTGCATGGTACATTGTCTCCAACATATCATCCATCAAAATTTGTTCTTCCTTTGTAACCCTTTCAACAGGCTTTGAAACTTGTCTTAATACTTCATGTGGTTCAGTTAGTATTTCTTTAACGCTCATAATTTTATAGATTTATACCCTGATTGGTAAGGTTTTTAAAATAATTTTATCACGAATAGTATCTAGATCTAGTTGATTTAGTGTTATTAATATAAAATTTAAAGTTTCGGATCCAAGATTTTCTAATTTATCCTCACCTATTATTTCAACAATTCTCAATAAAATTAAACCTAGATCTCTATTATTAATTTTAGCTTGTATGTCTGGAGGGATATTAACTGAAGAAGAATATCTATCTGAGTATTTTTTGAGAATTTTTATACCATCATATTTTAGTGACTCGAGTAATATTTCATCATTTGTAGTAATAATATAATTTTTGTCTTTTAATATATTTTTTAACAAATCGTTTGTTTCTTTCTCTATTTTGGAAATTTCTTTTTTCTCTATAAAATAATTCAGCAATTTTGATTGGTGAATAATTTTGTTATTAAATTTTATTTTTTTAATTTCTGTTTCCTCATTAATAATATTATCTTTATAAAATGTTATTAGATCAGATTTGATTTTTGTTTCATCAGTTGATAACAATATTTTTGATAATTCACTATTAAATGCATTTTCCAAATCATCATTTTCAAATAGATTTTTTAATAATTGAGCAAGATATATTTTTTCATTTGGCTCTAAAGTCAAAACCATTTTTTGGTATACCAAAGCTCTTTGACTAGATTTATCAAGAGTTTTAAAATTTTCTTTAGCTGTTAGAAGTTGGTTAAAATTAAATTGAAATCTAGTATATAAACTAAATAAATCCTTCTCATTATAGTTACCTTCGTGGACAGCTTTTTCAATTAAATTTATTTTTTCTATATCTTCCAAATCAATGTTCTCCACTTTTTCTAGAAGATTTGCTGAAGCTAGGTATTTCCAAATATTTTTCGGAGTACTTTCATTAGGAATATATTTAAAATTTTCAACTACTCTATGTGAAAGATGTAATTCTAATAAATCTTTGTCTGAAACTTCATTACTCTCTTCTTCAAATCCAATGAGCTTAAAAATTTTTTTTTCAAAAAAATCATCTTTAAATCCCATTTCCTTTTTTAAATCATAAATTAGCAGTGCTTGATCAATTTTATTTGCGTTGATCAAACAGTAAATTTTTATTTTTGAAACGTAATTATCAATTAATGTTACATCATTTAGTGTATCAAATATTTCACAACTTTTTTTAATGTTTGCCTCTGAAAGATAATGGTTTGTATAATACTTAATTAATTCATCATTAAAAAAAAATTTTGGATTTTTTTCTACAAATAACTTAATTAATTCCATATCGTTTTTTTTTATTAAGAATTTTTTTTGAATATCGTAATATTCTTTTTTATTTATATTTTTAATTGGGGTGTTTGAATTTGTTAACAAGGCTACCTCGAGTATATCAAGGGCATCTTTAGATAATTTTTTTGAGTCAATCTTATTAAATATATTTTTTATTTCTATTCCATCAGTACTATTCCACATTTCAATTGATAAATTATTTTCATCAGGGTCATATAAACCGTATAATAAATTTTTATTTTCAAGTTTGGTTTCTAATAGAACTTCATTCTGACTATTTGCATTTTGATTATTTAAATCATAAATAGATATTGTTTTCTCAGAAATTTCCTCAGTAGTTGAGGTAGTTGATTGATTTGTCTGCTCTGATTTATTTTTTGTTTTATCTATATTCCATATATCAACTGGCTCAGTTGCAACTGAATTACTAAAATTTAAAAAAAAAATAAAAAATAATAGATTTTTTTTATTTAACAATTTTGAAATTTTCATTAGGTAAGATCTTTTCAATTTTCTTATTGGGGGCAGGAAAATCAATTGACCCCAAAGCGTATATAAAACCTATTAAAACAATGAGAATAAATGTTATTTTAACTAGTGGGCCTCGCAACTTCCCAATAATTGAGTTATTATTTTTTCTTTGAAATTCCATAAATGTTTAATTAGTTTAGAAATAAGACATATTTATGTTTTTTCAATATTAATAAATGTTTAAAAAAAATATAGTATTAATTGGGATGATGGCTGCTGGTAAAACTACTATTGGTTTTAAACTAGCTAAAAAATTAAAATATCAATTTTATGACATCGACGCATTAATCGAAAAACATGAGAACAAAAAAATAAATGAGATATTTCAGGATGATGGGGAAGATTATTTCAGAAAAATTGAGGAAAAGCTCACATTAGAACATCTAGAAAAAAAGGAATGTGTAATTTCCCTTGGTGGAGGAGGTTTCTTAAATGACAGCATTAGAAAAAGAGTCAAAAAAAACAGTCGCTCATTTTGGTTAAATTGGAAAATTACAACAATTTTAAATAGAATATCAAAAAGTCAAAGGCGCCCTATAGCTTTAAAATTGAATAATAAAGATATGGCCAATCTATACAAGAGAAGGGTTAAATTTTACAAAAGGTCTGATTTTAAAGTAAACTGCGAAAATAAAAATAAAAAACAAATTATAAATCTAATATCTAAATTAATTAAAAATGAAAATTCTGCCAATTAAAACAAAAAGTAAACATTATAATATTTATATCGGGCACAATATTATTTCAAAATTAAATTTGATCACAAAAAAAGAAAAAATTGGATTTGAAAAATCTTTAATAGTTTATGATCAAAAAGTACCTAAAAAATTCCTGGAAAAAATTAAATCAAGACTAAATTCAGATGTAAAATTAACATTTTTATTTAAAGCATCAGAAAAAAATAAAAATATTAAATATGTGCAGAGTTTGTTAGAAATATTATTTAAAAACAATTTTACCAGAAATGATGTAATTCTATGCCTTGGCGGCGGTATATCAGGGGATCTAGCTGCTTTTGCTGCTAGTATTTATAAAAGAGGTCTTAAATTTATCAACGTGCCATCGACACTTTTATCACAAGTAGATTCATCGATTGGTGGCAAAGCAGGTGTTAACAATAAGTTTGGAAAAAACTTAATTGGATCATTTTATCAACCAGACTTAGTAGTTTCTGACACAAAAATTTTAGAAAGCTTGCCTGAAAGGGAAATTATTTGTGGTTATGCTGAAATATTTAAGCATTCATTAATACAAAATAAAAAATTATTTCTTTATTTAAACAAAAATATAAAAAATATTTTAAAATTAGAAAAAAAAACAATCGAAAAAATAATTTTGGAAAGCTGCAAAATAAAAAAACAAATTGTTGAAAAAGACGAGAAAGAAAAAAACTTACGCAAAAGTCTAAATCTTGGCCACACTTTTGGACATGCTTATGAAGCAACATTAAATTATTCAAAAAAACTAAATCACGGCGAAGCAGTTTTATTTGGAATAATGTCGTCAACAAAATTAAGTAAAAAATTAAAATTACTTAATAATAAAGATTTTCAGTTAATAATGTCTCACTTGTCATTATTAAATTTTACAAATTTAAAAAAGATTATTTCGAAAAAAGACGTAAATAAAGTTGTTAATTTTATGATTACAGACAAAAAAAATACTTCGAATAAAATTAATTTTATAACACTTAAAAAGATTGGAAAAGCAAATATCAATACTCAACTCAGTATTTCTATAGTTAAAAATTTTATTAATTCTGAGCTACTCAAATAAAACTTGTATAGAATGAATGTGGTTTTTAATTTCTTCTTGAAGAATTTTATGAATTTTTTTAGTTGCGTCTAATTTACTTATTTTTTTTAGATCATTTGATAATACAGTTATTTTAACATGAAATTTATTTTTATCATGTGATGTGTGCTTTACATGAAGATAAGTTTTATCTTCAATTTTAACATTTTGAATGTATGTATTATTTAATAATTTTGTTTTGATGTTTGCAATTAAATTATCTATATCCATAATATTTATTATAAATTAAATTATTATGAAAACAATTTGTGATTGGAATAATTGTAGTAATCCGGGTGAGTTTAAAGCTCCAGTTGAGAAGGATAATAGCAAGAAATATAGAATGTTATGTTTAGAGCATGTAAGAGAATTTAACAAAAATTGGAATTACTTTTCAGGTATGAATGATCGACAAATTATTGATTTCATAAAATCTGATATGATATGGCATAAGCCTACTCAAAGTTTTAGTTCATCTGACAATTTCTTTAAAATACTTTGGAATAATGCGCTAAAAGATGACGCACAAAAGTTTAAAAACATGGAGGATTTTGATCATATGAAAAAATTTCGTTTTAACAGTCAAGATTTTCAAGCATTCACAATACTTGATTTACCGGTAGGCCTTGAATGGAAGAAAATTAGAGAAAAGTTTAAAAAGCTTGTCAAAAAATTTCACCCTGATATGAATTCTGGGAATAAAAAATTTGAAGAAAAACTTAAGATAATTACTTTGGCTTATACACAACTTAAAAATACATATAGAGGAAAAATTGATACCAAATATTAATTTAACACCAGATATCAAGCTTTCAGTCAAACAAACATTTGGAATTGAAAGTGATATGGAAATTGAGGGATTTTCAAAAAAAGGTGAATTTGTTCCAGAAATTGATAAAGGTTACAAATTTGATAGAGATACAACATTAGCTGTTCTCTCAGGATTTTCATTCAATAAGAGAGTTTTAGTTCAGGGATATCATGGCACGGGAAAATCAACTCATATCGAACAAATTGCTGCTAGATTAAATTGGCCATGTATAAGAGTAAATCTAGATAGTCATATAAGTCGAATAGATTTAATTGGCAAAGACGCAATCGTTATTAAAGATGGAAAACAAGTTACAGAATTTAAAGAAGGTATATTGCCATGGTCTATTCAAAATCCTGTTGCTTTAGTTTTTGATGAGTACGATGCCGGTAGACCAGATGTAATGTTTGTAATACAAAGAGTATTGGAATCTGAGGGTAGTTTCACTTTATTAGATAAAAATAAAGTTTTAAAACAAAACAAATTTTTTAGACTATTTGCAACTGCAAATACAATTGGTATGGGCGATACAAGTGGCCTTTATCATGGTACCCAGCAAATAAATCAAGGACAAATGGATAGATGGAATATTGTTTCAACTCTTAATTATCTTGAATTAGAAAAAGAAATGGAAATAGTTTTATCGAAAAATAAAAATATGAACAATGCAAAAGGAAAAGAAATAATTTCAAACATGATTAAAGTTGCAGCGCTAACTAGAAAAGGATTTATGGCTGGTGATATATCCTCAGTAATGAGTCCAAGAACAGTAATTCACTGGGCAGAAAATAGTCAGATTTTTAAAGATGTTGGCTATTCTTTTAGAGTAACTTTTTTGAATAAATGTGATGATGTTGAAAAAAATACTATAGCTGAATATTATCAAAGATGTTTTGGGGAAGATTTACCAGAATCGTTGGTAAATATTCAGATCTAAATGAAAAAAGACGAAAATATAAAAGAAAAATTCAAACAAGCCCTCATTTCAACTGTCAAAGCAATTTCAGAAGATTTTAATAACAAAAATGAAGAATATAGTAATAGTAGTTCAAAAAACTATAATTTCTTTGAGTTAGATATTCTAAAAAATAAGTATGACTTTTTAAAGTTTAGAGCTGAGACAGATTCGGAAGCGCTGAAGCGAAAGTTTTCAAATAAGAAAATTTATTTAAAAAAGCTCCCATCAAAACCAACATTAAAATCTCTTTATAATACATCTGAAAAAATAAGATATGAGATGTTAGGTAAGCAAATGTTAAAAGGAATTGGTAAAAATATAGTAGAAAATTATAAACACAAAATAAATCTTAAAAGAAAAGACCAGCTCAAATCAAAAGATGACACAACTGTTAATGAGGCTTTTGAAATTTATATGCTTAAAAATTTTTTTGAAATCAAACCTAATGCATTATGTGAAAAAATTCTTAGTTTTTGGGAGGAAGAATTTAAAAATAGCTTTGGCAAGCATTTAAATTATTTGAAGCAAAATTTAGAAAATCAAGAGCTTTATAGTTCAAAATTTATTGAAATTTTAGATGAACTGGATTTTCTTGAAAAAGATGAAGAGGAAAAAAGTCAAGAAAATAACCAAGAAAGTCAGCAAAACAATCAACAAAATGCTGATTCTGATAATGACAATAATCAAGATAAAGAACAAGACAATAATGAAAATCAATCAACAGCTGATGCTGACTTGGATGTAAATGAGTTTAGAATGGAAGAACAGCTCTTTGATACTGAAAGTGATCAACAAAGTTCAGAAAATATTATTCAAAAGTTAAATAACACAAAAAGTGAAAAAGACTATAAAGTTTATACTAAAGATTTTGATGAAATTGAAAAAGCTGAAAATCTAGAACAACCAGAGGAAATATCAAAACTTAGAAGAAATCTTGATCAGCAGTTAATAAATTTCAAAGATTTAATAATCAAATTAGCAAATAAGTTACAAAGACAACTTATGGCAAAACAAAACCGTTCATGGGATTTTGATCTTGAAGAAGGTCTTTTAGATAGTTCTAAATTACCGAGAATAATTATTGATCCCTACAATTCCTTATCATTCAAAAAAGAAAAAGATTTGGAGTTTAAAGATACAGTCGTAACTTTATTAATTGACAACTCTGGTTCTATGAGGGGTAGACCAATAACAATTGCTGCCTTATGTGCAGATATATTATCTAGAACTTTAGAAAGATGCTCTGTTAAAGTAGAAATATTAGGATTTACAACAAAAAATTGGAAAGGCGGTAAATCAAGAGAATTTTGGAATAAAAATGGAAAAATAAAAAATCCAGGTCGATTAAATGATTTAAGACATATAATTTATAAAAGTGCAGATAGCCACTGGCGTCAGTCAAAAAAAAACTTAGGCCTTATGTTGAAAGAAGGAATTCTTAAAGAAAATATTGATGGTGAAGCTATTATGTGGGCTTACAACAGATTAAAAAAAAGAAAAGAGGAGAGAAAAATTTTAATGGTAATATCAGATGGAGCACCGGTTGATGACTCAACATTATCTGTAAATTCAGGTGATTATTTAGAAAAACATTTAAAAAAGGTGGTAAAGCTTATAGAAAATAAAGAGGATGTTGAAATCTTAGCAATTGGAATAGGTCATGATGTTTCAAGATATTATAAAAAAGCTATTAAAATTACTGACGTTCAAGAGCTAGGAGATGTAATGATAGGTGAGTTAAGTAATTTATTTAAAAATAAAAAAACTCTTAATTAAAGACTTTTTAAATCACTATTTTTCCATTTAATTATAACTTCTGCACCATTTCTAGTAATAGAATTTCTACAAATTAATCTTGCGTAATTTCTTTCTAATAGAGTACTACCTATAAATATTCCAAGACCCAATCCTGACTTGTTACTAGAATTTTTATCTTTTGACCTTATGTAGGGTTCGCCTATTTTATCTAAGATATCTTTCGGAAAACCATTTCCATCATCTTCAATTATTACTTCAGTAATTTCACTATCAGAATTGACTGTGATAAAGATTTTTTCTTTCGAAAATTTATTTGCATTACCTATAAAATTTCTCAAACCATAAATAATTTCAACTGATCTTTTAAATTTTAAAGGATTTGTATCTTGATTATCTTGAAAAAAAAATTTTTTTTGGCTTATATTTTCAAATGACTTAATTATTTCTTTAATATAATTTGATAATGTAAAATTACTATCTATAAATTCATCGTCTATATCGGGATTAAGTGTAAGTTTTTTAAGTATTTGATTACATCTTTCTACTTGTTGAATTAACAATGTCATGTCTTTTTCAACATCAATATTTCCTTTAAATGATTTAGATAATTCCTGAGTAATAAGTTTAATAGTAGACAATGGTGTCGCCAGCGAGTGAGCTGCTGCTGCAGCTTGACCGCCTAAAGATACTAATTCATGTTCTTTTGCAATTAATTGTTGAGTTTTATCTAAAGCGTTTTTTCTAAGACTTGATTCTTGTCCAAATGTAATTGCAAAAAAATTTAGAAAACAAAGTGCAATGATAAGAGATAATGGAATAGAAAAGTAAAAGTATTCACTAATTGAGTTTTTATTTGGAAGAGGCAACAAAGTTTCCTCATGAAAAAATGTTAAAATAATTATACTTACTAGCGTAATTAAAATTAAAAAATAGTTAGTTTTTTTTTCTAAACTCAATGATGCAAATACACTTGGAATAATTAAAAAAATAACAAACGGATTCAAGACACCACCTGTAAAATATAACAACGTACTTAATTGTAAAATATCTATAGATAAAAAATGAAATGCTGCCCTATTAGATAATAGATTTTTACTATAAAAACTTAACAAATAAATATTACTGATGGTCCCAATTAATATTATAAAATTTGTTTTTATAATTGGAAATTCGAATTTAAAAATGAAGTAAGTTAAGTTAATTGCAATTAATTGACCGATAATTGCAATCCATCTAAGGTTTATGTAGGTATTTCTATTTAAAGAATAATTTTTAGAATTATTTAAAAACTCCATTTAAATATCTAAATTTGACACATTTATTGCATTATCTACAATAAAATCCCTTCTTAAAGATACATCATTTCCCATTAGTTTATAAATTAATTCTTGATCTGTTTTAATATTTTTTGAATATTCCACTTGTAGTAAATTTCTTGTTTCAGGATTTAAAGTTGTATTCCATAATTCAACTGGGTTCATTTCTCCTAACCCCTTAAACCTTTGAATGCTAAGCTTAGATTTTTCTTCATTTAGGATGTTTGTAAATTCTTTACTTTTTTTGTTCATTTTTTTTAAAATTTGTGAATTGTTAATTATATATTTTTCTAATCCAACCTCGTCTTTTATGTAAACACTTTTTGATCCTTTATTAATTTTAAATAAAGGGGGTTGGGCCAAATATACATTTCCATTTTCAATAAGTTTATTAAATGGCTTATTATTGAAAAATGTCAAAAGTAATGCACGTATATGGGAACCATCAACATCAGCATCTGTCATAATGATTATTTTTCCATATCTTAAATCCTTAATAATATCTTCACCTTCTGATTTTGGATCAAGACCTAAGGCATTAATTAATGTTACAATTTCATTTGAAGACATCATTTTAGATAAAGATTTAGTTTTATAATCTTCTGCTTTTCCATTTTTTCCATTTTTTCCATTTTCTTCTGTATAAGTGTTTAGTATTTTGCCCCTAAGAGGAAGAACAGCTTGATATTCTCTGTTTCTACCTTGTTTTGCTGAGCCACCTGCTGAGTCTCCTTCTACAATAAATAATTCTGTTCCCTCTTGTTTTGAATTTTGACAATCAGCAAGTTTTCCTGGAAGTCCAGTTAATTCAAGAGCACCTTTTCTTCTGACACTTTCTCTAGCTTTTCTAGCTACGTCTCTTGCAACAGCTGCTTGAATTATTTTAGCAATTATAGTTTTTGCTATTGAAGGATTTTGATCAAACCAGATTGAGAGTTTTTCATTGATGAAATTTTCTATAATATTTCTAACTTCAGAAGAAACTAATTTATCTTTAGTTTGAGATGAAAATTTTGGATCAGGTATTTTTATTGAAAGAACACAAGTTAAGCCCTCTTTTACATCATCTCCAGAAAGATTAACTTTACTTTTTTTTAACAAGTTTTGATCATTTGCATACTTATTTATTACTCTTGTAAGAGCACTTCTAAAACCTAAAATGTGGGTTCCACCATCTTTTTGATATATATTGTTTGTAAAAGGATAAACGTCTTCAGCATAGCCAGAGTTCCATTTTAAAGAACATTGAATATCTAAATTATTTTTAGATCCTTCCATATAAATAGGTTTTTTAAAAAGCTCATTACCATTTTTATTTTTTAAGCTTTCTCTCTTACTATCTAAAAACTCAACAAATTCTAATATTCCTCCATCGTATTTAAATTCTAAAGATTTAGTTTTTTTTAAAGATAGGTCAGTAAGTGAAATTTTTATTCCTTTATTTAAAAAGGCTAACTCTCTTAATCTTTTTTCTAGTATTGAAAAGCTAAATTTTGTTGAAGAAAAAATTTCGTTTGATGGTAAGAAATTTATTTCTGTTCCATCATTATCTTTAAATTTACCAACCTGTTTAAGTGGTGATTTTGCTTTGCCATCTTTGAATTCAATAAAATATTGTTTTCCTTCTCTATTAATAGTTAACTTTAACGTTTTTGATAAAGCATTAACAACTG
This sequence comes from uncultured Pelagibacteraceae bacterium, assembly GCA_902631595.1. Classification (GTDB taxonomy): domain Bacteria; phylum Pseudomonadota; class Alphaproteobacteria; order Pelagibacterales; family Pelagibacteraceae; genus Pelagibacter. The sequence goes on from CACOZH010000005.1 coordinate 33,295, forward strand.
ATACTCCAACACCATGAAGTCCTCCTGAAACTTTGTAAGAGTCATGATCAAATTTTCCTCCTGCATGTAATTGGGTCATAATAACTTCAGCTGCAGATTTTTTTTCCCCTTTGTGCATGTCAACTGGAATTCCTCTCCCGTCATCTTTGACGGTAACAGATCCATCTGAATTAATTTTTACTTCTATATTTTGACAATATCCAGCTAATGCTTCATCAATAGAATTATCAACAACTTCGTAGACCATATGATGAAGTCCAGTTCCATCATCTGTATCTCCAATATACATACCAGGTCTTTTTCTTACGGCTTCAAGACCTTTTAGAACTTTGATTGAATCTGCTTGATAACTTTTATTATTTTGTGATGTCATTGATATATGTAAATTTTTATAGCATCTTTTAAACTTTTGACAAACTCGTCATTATAAATTGGTTGAATTAATGTTGAAATTCAATGCTAATTTGATGAAAAAAAAAAAATTAATATACTTTTTGATTACAACCTTCAAACTCGAATTTTTTGGCGGAGAGAGTGGGATTCGAACCCACGATAGAGTTGCCCCTATACACGCTCTCCAAGCGTGCGCCTTAAACCGCTCGGCCATCTCTCCTAATTACATTTAATTGTTTTAAAAACTTTAATTATAAAGCATTTATATTCTTATTAATATATATAATATAAAGATACTATCTCAAAAAAGTTATGACTAAAAAAATTTTAGATAATTCTTTTTTTTTAAGAAAATTATTAAATTTTTCGTATTATATTTTCTATCTTTTTGTATTATTAATTTTTTTTGAAGTAATTGTTCGAATATTGGTTTTTTTTCCAACCAATTCTGATGTTTTTAAATATGGATTTAAAAAATCTGTCATATTCGATGTTGTAGACTTATCGAGACTACAAATAGTAGTATTTGATAAGAAAAAGAATGTAAAAAAAAATAAATTAATAAATATCAATGATGAAAAAGTATGGGTTTTTGGTGGATCAACAACCGAAGGATCTGGTTGTGAAGGCTCATATTCATCATCCTGGCCTATAGAGCTATCAAAAATAAATAGAAATTTTAAATTTAGAAATTTTGCATTTGGTGGCGCGTTTACAGATAATCAAATTAATTTGTTATATCAAAATATCAATGAAAATGTACCTGATGTAATAATGTGGGCAAATAAATTTAATGCAATTCGAATAACAGGATCTAAAGATTATAGAAATAAAGATATATTAAAGTATGACTTTGCTCATTCAACTAAAACCAAATTTATTATGAATGTTAAAACTTTAGATAAAACATTAAAGTCATATTTTTTGTCTTATGCATTTCTTGATAAAGTTGTTACAAGAATAAGAATAATATTACAAAAATCTAAAGTAAATAGCCAATTACAATTAATCAAAGTATATAAAATAGAACCATCCAAGAAAGATATTACATACGCTCTCGAAAACTTTAAATTGAACACAATTGAAGCAATAGAACTTTCTAAAAAATTTGGTGTTAAAGAATTTTATATTGTTTCACTCTTAAGTAGTTATGATTTCATTGGTAATAAATTAGAAATCAAACTTTATTATGATAAAATTAATGAAATTGAAAAGATATATTATCCATTCGTAAAAATAATTAATTCAAATTTAGACACAGATAATTATAATGTGAATGAACTATTTTGTGATCCGATTCACCAAACTAGAAAAATGAACATCTTACAGGCTGAAATGATTAATAAACAACTATTAGATCTCTCAGAGCTGCTTATAGAATAAAATTGGAATAATACTCTTTATTATCTAATAAATATTTAGGGAATGATCTATCTAATTCAACTTTTTCGTACCTATAGCCTCTATTAAATAAGTCCACTTTTCCCTGTATCTTTTTATCTATAATATCTGGGGAAGAAAATTCTGCTCCACTGTATTCTGAATGAGCGAATGTTTTAAGTTTTTTGGAGATATCTAAAGATGACATAATATTATTAAAATGCCATCCACCATCAAAAAATAATTCAATATTTCTCTCTTTATCGATTCTGTAAAACTTATATTTTAAGTTTTTTGCCCAAACTTTTTGCCTCATATAATCAATTGATTTTAAATTTTTCTTTTTGCACACACGTGGTCCATCCCAAGGTGTTTCAAATTTATTATAAAGATTAAACTTATAATTAAAATTTTTTTGTAGGAAGATCCCATACTTTTTTTTTAATTGAAAGTTTTTTAATAAATTTGGGTTTGGTATTTCATCTGGATCAGAGAAAAAAATATAATCCTCATTCTCAACGAAAGTAAGATTATTTAATAAAAATTCTCTTTGGATTGCTTGATTTGCCCAAGGATTGTTATTTTTAGGAAATGGCTCCTCAAGAACAAAATATTTTAATTTTTCATTATTTGAATATTTATTGAAGTTAAAATTTAATTTTTTTTTATTACCCTTATGATCGTATAATGACTCACAAACAACTAAGAAATCCACGTCATTTTTAATAATATTATATCTTAAATCGAATATATAGTTCTCATTAAAAAATGTAATACAGTCAACAATTTTGCTTTTCATAAATTGATACTAATCCTTGTTTATTTTTAAAACGCCAATGAAAGCTTCCTGGGGAATTTCAACTTTTCCAAATTGTTTTGCTCTAGCCTTTCCTTTTTTTTGCTTTTCTAATAATTTTCTTTTTCTGTCTAATGCTCCACCACCGTGAATCTTTGTTAATACGTCTTTTTTAAAACCTTTTATTGTTTCTCTTGCTATTATTTTGCCACCAATAGCTGCTTGGATTGGTATCATGAAATTATGTCTTGGTATTAAGTCTTTAAGCTTTTCACAAACTTCTCTTCCAATAATTTGCGCAAAATCTTTATGAACCATCATAGCTAAAGCATCAACAGACTCGGAGTTAACAAGTATAGACAACTTAACTAAATCTCCTTCTCTGTGAGTAATTATCTCGTAATCAAAACTCGCGTATCCACTTGTCATTGATTTCAATCTATCATTAAAATCAAATACAACTTCGTTTAGAGGTATTTCGTAATTTAATACCGCTCTATTTCCCGAATAACTCAAATTAGTTTGAATGCCCCTTTTATTTTGACATAGTTTTATTATTGGACCTAAATATTCATCAGGCGTAATTATTGTGGCTTTAATCCACGGCTCTTCTATAATTTTTATCAATGATGGGTCAGGTAAGCTTGAAGGATTCTGTAAATCTAAAATTTTATCATTATTAAGATGTACTTTATAAACTACTCCTGGTGTGGTTGTAATTAGGTTTATATCAAATTCCCTCTCTAATCTTTCTGTGATTATCTCTAAATGCAATAAACCTAGAAAACCACATCTAAAACCTAATCCTAATGCAGAAGAAGACTCTGCCTCATATGAAAAACTTGCATCATTTAATTGTAATTTAGCTAGACCGTCTTTTAATTTTTGATAGTCTGAACTATCAACTGGAAACAAACCACAAAATACAACTGGTTTACTTGGTTTAAAACCCGGTAATGCATTATCTAATGGCTTGTTTGCGTCACATATTGTATCTCCAACTTTAGTATCAGAAAGATTTTTTATACCAGTAATAATAAATCCAATTTCTCCTGTATTAAGCTCATTAATATCTTTTGGTTTTGGAGTAAAAACACCTACTTTCTCAATTGTGTATTCTTGATTAGTTGACATCATTTTTATTTTCATGTTTTTTGTGAGTTTGCCATCAATTACTCTCACTAGTATTACTACTCCAAGGTAAGTATCGTACCAACTATCTACTAATAAACATTTTAAAGTATTATCTCTATTTCCTTTTGGTGATGGTAAATGATTTACTATACTTTCCAATATTTCATCTATTCCTTCACCTGTTTTTCCAGAACAAGGTATTGCATTATTTGTCTCTATGCCAATTACATCCTCGATTTGTTTCGATGTTCTATCTAAGTCTGAGGCTGGAAGATCAATTTTATTAAGTATTGGAATTATTTCATGATTCATGTCTAAAGCTTGATAAACATTAGCTAGCGTTTGTGCTTCAACACCTTGTGTACTATCTACAATAAGAATAGAACCTTCACATGCATAAAGAGATCTACTTACTTCGTAACTAAAGTCTACGTGTCCAGGAGTATCGATTATGTTTAGAATATACTCTTTACCATTTTTAGATTTATAATTTAATTTTACAGTCTGGACTTTAATTGTAATACCTCTTTCACGTTCTATATCCATTGAGTCAAGAACCTGGGCCTTCATTTCTCTGTCGGTCAAACCACCACACTTATGAATTATTCTGTCGGCAATTGTAGATTTACCGTGATCTATATGTGCAATTATTGCAAAATTTCTAATATTGTCGATATTGTCCATTAAGATCTTAATTTAGAACCAGTTTTTTCTTCTACTATTTTAACTATTTTATTTGAGACTGCATTTATATCACTTTCGGTAAGCGCTTTGTCATTTGATTGAATAACAACTTTAAAAGCTAATGATTTCTTATCATCAGGAATATTTTCTCCTTCATAAAGATCAAAAACCGAGATATCTTTTACAAGAGAAGTATCAACATTTTTTATCAAATTTAACACTTCTTGAGCTTGAATATTTTTATCAATAATAAAAGCAAAATCTCTTTCAGATTTTTGATATTCGGAAATTTCATAATTAGCTTTGTGTTCTTTATTATTTTGTTTAAGTTTCACATACTCATCTAAATTTAATTCAAATCCAATTAACGAATTTGTTTTGATATCTAGTTGGTTGATAATATTTGGGTGTAGCTCACCAAATGAAGCGAAGTGATTATTTTGATTATTTATAAAAGAAATATTGCCACTTTTTCCAGGATGATAATAATTGGGCAAATTAGTTGTTTCAATTACAATCTGATTTTTTTCTGTTCCTAATTCGTAAAGTGTATGTAATAGGTCTCTTTTAACGTCAAAAAGATCAATGTATCTTCCTTTCTCATTCCAGTTTGGATTTGAAGCATATCCAGATGAAATTGCACATACATTTATTATTTGATCTCCAGGATTTTTTCCCTCAAAAATTGGTCCTATTTCGAATAATGAAATATTTTCCTCCCCTCTATCAATATTTTCTTTCACCTTTTGAACTAAATTAGAAAAAATTGATGATCTTAAAACGCTTAAATCAGAGCTGATAGGGTTAATTAATTTATTTATTTTTCTATTATTTAAAAAATGATTATTAATTTTTTCATTTGTAAACGACCAAGTAATGGCCTCTAGGTAACCTCTCGCTGCTACAGATCTTTGCGCTAAATGGAAATGTTTTTGTTCATAATTTAAAGTTTGATTTAATCTATTTTTTTCAGGTTCAATTGACTTAATTGAATCCAGACCTTTTATTCTAATTATTTCCTCTACTAAGTCTATTTTGCTAGCAACATCTGGTCGCCAACTAGGTACTTCTACATTTATATTATTTTTTTTCTTTTGACATTTAAAGCCTAAACTTTCTAATATACTGACTATTTCATTTGATTTAATTTTTATACCTAAAACTTTTGATGGGAAGTTGTTATCTATTATTATTTTTTTTTTAGTGAATTTTTTTGTTTTTGTGATTTGAAAGTTACTTACTTCACCACCACAAATTTCTATAATCATATCAGCTGCTTTCTGTAAGCCAATCTCAACTGAATTTGGATCAATTCCTCTTTCGAATCTGTATTTTGCATCACTATTCAAATTTAGGATACTTGAAGTTTTTCTAGTTATCGATGGATCGAAATAAGCTGACTCGATAAGAATATTTTTTGTATCTAACTCGGTTGAGGAACTTGTTCCACCAATAATACCCCCTAAACCTAATGGACCACTTTCGTCAGCAATTACACACATACCATCAGATAAATTATATTTTTTATTATCCAATGCATTTAACGACTCGTTCTTTTGCGACTCCCTAACAATAATTTTGTTATTTATTTTATCTAAATCATAAGCATGTAGTGGTCTGTTCAAATCTAACATAATAAAATTGGTAATATCAACAACTGCAGAAATAGGTCTAGATCCAACGGCGATTAGTCTGTCTTTAAGCCATTTTGGACTTTCTTGATTTTTTATATTTGTTATCAAACAACTCCCAAAAATTGAACAAGATTGATTTTTTGATTTTTTAATTACAACGTTTATTTTTTTTTTATTTTTTTTTATTTTTTTGGTTTTTATTTGCCTCATTTTACCAACTCCTGCAGCTGCTAAATCACGAGCTATTCCACGTACACCTAGACAATCTGGTCTATTAGGAGTTATTGATAATTCAATTGTATTTTCCTTTTTTGAGTCAAAGTAGCTTGTTCCAACTTTATTTTTATATTTATTATCTAAAGATATTATTCCCTGACTTTCACCAGAGATGTTTAATTCTGATTCTGAACAAAGCATACCAAATGATGTTATACCTCTAATTTTTGATACCTCTAATTTCATTTTATTTTTTGGTATAACCGATCCTGGTGGCGCATATACAGTTAACAATCCATCTTTTGCGTTTGGAGCACCACAAACAACTTTTAAAATATTTTTATCACCAATATCAACATCGCAAAGTTTCAAACGATCTGCATTTGGATGCTTTTCAGATTTTATAATTTTTGCAACTATGAAATCTGATAATTCATTTCTAATCGGACTAATAGACTCAACCTCTAATCCAATTCTATTTAAAGTATTTACGATTTGTTGTTCATTTTTATTGGTATTCAGGTGATCTTTTAACCATTTAGTAGTGAACTTCATCGACTTAAACCCCTATAGTTCGTTGGTACATCTACTGGATCAAAGCCATAATGATTTAACCATTTATAATTACTCTCAAAAAAAGATCTTAGATCTTTAATTCCATATTTTAACATAGCTAAGCGATCTATTCCTATACCAAAAGCAAATCCTTGATATTTTGAAGGATCAACTTTTGAGTTTATTAAAACATTTGGATGGACCATCCCACATCCTAAAATTTCTAACCATTTATTTCCTTCACCAATTACAATTTTACCATCTTTAAGATCATACCCAATATCAACTTCTGCGGAAGGTTCTGTAAAGGGAAAATGACTTGGTCTAAATCTCATTTTTAATTTTTTTACTTCAAAAAATTCTTTAATAAAATAGTTAAGACAACCTTTTAAATGACCCATATTAATATCTTTGTCTATATGTAGGCCCTCAAGTTGATGAAACATTGGTGTATGTGTTTGATCGCTGTCACATCTATAAGTTCTTCCTGGTGCAATTATTTTAAAAGGAGGTTTTCCTTTGAGCATTGTTCTAATTTGTACTGGAGATGTATGGGTTCTTAATAATAAATTTTTATCCTCACTTAAATAAAAGGTATCATGCATATCGCGTGCAGGATGGTTTTGGGGAGTGTTAAGTGCAGTAAAATTATTATATTCATTTTCTACATCAGGACCTTCTGCAACACTGAAACCGATTTCAGAAAAAATTGAAGATATCTCATCTATTACCTGTGATATTGGATGTATTTTACCTTGTTTGAAAGAACGCTCAGGTAAAGTAACATCTATTTTTTCATTTGATAACTTTTTATTTATTTCTTCAATTTCTATTTTTTTATTTACTAGATTAAGTTTTTCTTGAAGTATAATTTTAATATCATTAAGTTTAATAGCAAAATTTTTTTTCTCATTTTCATTTTTTGTTGCAATAAATTTAAACTGATTAGTTATTAAACCATTTTTTCCAAATAATTCGCTTTTAATTTTGTTCAAATCGTCCGTTGAACTACATTTATCTAGTTTATCTAAATATTGTGATTTTAATTTTTCTATTTCAGACATTTTAATAGAATATTTGTTAAGATTAGAAAAACAATAGAAAGATTAGTTCAATGCAGCTTGAGCTTTTTTGACTATGGTTTTAAAAGCTTGTGGATTTTCATAGGCAATTTCTGCTAAAATCTTTCTATCTAGCTTAATTCCTGATTTACTTAATCCGTTAATGAATTTAGAGTAAGTAATACCTTCATTTCTCACTCCAGCATTGATTCTTTGAATCCATAAAGATTTAAAATCTCTTTTTTTATTTCTTCTATCTCTATATGCATACTGAAGAGCTTTTTCATATGCTTGCTTTGCTACTCTAATTGTATTTTTTCTTCTTCCATATTGGCCTTTTACAGCTTTTAATACTTTTTTATGTTTAGCTCTGCTAGTAACTCCTCTTTTGACTCTAGCCATATTAACCTCTTAAATTATAAGGCATGTATGATTTTACAATCCTACTATCTTGCTTTGACATTATAGTGGTGCCTCTTTGTTTTCTTATTTGCGAATTACTTCTTTTAATCATGCCATGCCTTTTACCTGCTTGCGGCATTACTACTTTTCCTTTTGATGTAATTTTGAATCTTTTTTTCGCTGAGCTTTTTGTTTTTAATTTTGGCATAATTTCCAAGGGTTATACAAAATCCAAACTTTTTTACAACCTGAATAATTAAATTGGCTGAACCACCATAATCATTTGTTTTCCATCAAATTTTGGTTGTAATTCTATTTTTCCAACATTTTCCATATCAACTTTGATTTTTTCCATTAGTTCATTTCCAATATTTACGTGCTGTAGTTCTCTTCCTCTAAATTTAATGGTAAATTTTACTTTATCTCCTTTCGACAAAAATTTTTGTGCGTTTTTAATTTTAAAAGTATAATCATGTACTTCAGTCACTGGCCTTAATTTAATC
>CACOZH010000006.1 GCA_902631595.1 uncultured Pelagibacteraceae bacterium
ATATATTTACATGCGTTGGAAATGATAATGACTTAAGAGAAGTTACTTTTGGTGAAAATGGAGCTTTTAAATCAATTAAGAAGGGTTCGATCTACATAGATAACACTACAGCTTCTGCAACAATTGCAAGAGAGATTTATGACTACGCCAAAAAAAATGGATTCGGTTCCCTCGATGCTCCTGTTTCAGGTGGTCAGGCAGGCGCAGAAAATGGTGCTCTAACTGTAATGATAGGTGGAGATCAGGCAGATTTTGATAAAGCAAAGGATAAAATTGATTGCTTCAGTAAAAAAATGAAACTACTTGGTAATGCTGGGAGTGGACAGCTTGCGAAGATGGTTAATCAAATATGTATAGCAGGGTTAGTTCAAGGTTTATCTGAAGGAATTAATTTTGGTATGAAAGCTGGATTAAACATGGAAGATGTAATTGAAGTTATATCAAAAGGCGCTGCTCAGTCTTGGCAGATGGAAAATAGATATGAAACGATGATTGATGATAAGTTTGAATTTGGATTTGCAGTTGATTGGATGAGAAAAGATTTAAAAATTGCAATGGATGAAGCTAAAAATAATGGCTCTTTGTTACCTATCACTGAACTTGTAGATAAATATTATGGAGAAGTTCAAGAAATGGGTGGCAACCGTTGGGATACATCGAGTTTAATCAGAAGATTTAGAAAGTAATATTGTATGCAACCAGCATACTACGAAAATTTAGAAGAAATTCAAAACAAGTATTGGTCTATGTTGGATGATGCTGTTACCAACAGAGCCTCTCCTTTTAGAATTCCAGTTTTTATGTGTGCTCATCAAGATGAAATTGATGGAAGAATAGTTGTACTAAGAAAGTCTGATAGAGAAAATAATCTATTGCAATTTCATACTGATCTTAGATCTCCAAAAGTAGATATTCTAAAGAAAAACAATAAAGCTTCACTCCTTTTTTATGACAAAGAGGAAAAAATTCAATTAAGGATTAAAGTTGATTGTGAAATAAATAATCAAAACTCCACAACGGAAGAGTCTTGGAAAAAAACTCAACATATAAGTAGAAGATGCTATTTAACAGATAGTCCTCCAGGAACTACATCGGAAAATCCTACATCTGGTATGATATCTAAATTAGAAGATTTTGATTATACTATGGAACAAAGTGAGGAAGGTTATAAAAACTTTACTGTTATTAAATGTATAATTAAATCTATTGAATGGCTATACCTTGCAGCCAAAGGACATCGAAGAGCTAAGTTTGATTTAGAAACAAATAAGAATGCTTGGTTAGTTCCCTAATTAAGTAAGTTTTCTTCCCAAAATTTAATATTTTTATTAAAGAACTGTTTTCCTTTATCTCCACCACCTTTTGCACCTGTAAACATGCATGCGCTGTTATTATAGGCATCATAACTAAACTTTAAAGTTCGTAGCGGATCTTCTTTTGACATTTTGTAAAAATCTTCTTCTGTTTCCCAACGATCTACATATTCTAACAAAAAGTCCATGTATGATTTGCTCATTTTCCCATTATCCTCTGTATACCATTTAGGACATTTCCAAAAAATCTGAGCATATTCCATATTTTCAACTTCATAATTCCCAATAAAATCGTGATGCCATCCTTTTTTTACATCAACTTGTATATCTCCACCATTTGCTTTTATTTTATTACCAAGTTCAACACAAGGTTCTGCTCTTGTATAATTATCTGATCCACCTAAAATCATCCATGTTGTAGTTTCTTTTATTGGTTGAGGATTTCTAAACATTCCAACGTCTTCGCAGTCAGCATACAGTGGTTGAGCTGCAGCAAAATATAAATCTTTACTTATAAGTGCATCTCTTAATCTTTTTTCTGAAGCTAAAATTGAAACCATTCCACCTCTTGATCCTCCTTGAATACCAACTTTTTTTATATCGATTTTTGGATTCTTTGATAAGTATTCAAGGGCAATGAAAGGATCAATAAATTGTGACCAAATATTTACTGTAAATTGATTGCCGGCTGTACTACCTAATTGATCTCTTGCTGTAAAATGATCAATAAACATTGTTGCAATTCCTTTTTTTTGTAATTTCTTAGCCTGATTTTTATGCCAAACCATCCACTTTGAATAAAATTCTTCAGGCCCCCAACTGCTATGACTTACCATTACGAGAGGAAAAGGACCTTCGCCTTTTGGGTATATAATTAAAGCATCAAACTCACTTGGTGATTCTTTATACCAACCTTCTTGTATAGAATAAAAATCAAAAGCTCTATAAGATGGTATCTTTACCAGCTCACTATTTTTAAATCTTTTTTGTTGTTTAATCATGAATTCATTAAACGCAAAAGAAGGGCTCGCAATTAATAAAGCAAAGAATATTATAAATATTTTTTTCAGTTTTAAAGTTTACATTCGATTTAAATATTTAGATACAACTAAAAAATTGATTTTGAGTATTTCTTCCAATTATCCTGGTAATGTTTTGTATTTTCTGCTACTGCTTTTTTTTCCTCTTCAGTAACTTCTCTTACAACCTTACCGGGTGAACCAATAACAAGTGAGTTGTCTGGTATCTCTTTATTCTCTGTAATTAAAGCTTTTGCACCAATGATACAATTTTTTCCAATCTTAGCATTATTAAGAATCACTGCTCCTATTCCAATTAAACTGTTATCTCCAATTGTACATCCATGAAGCATAACTAAATGACCAACCGTTACATTCTTTCCAACTTTCAATGGACAACCGGGATCTGTATGTAATACACTACCATCTTGGACATTTGACCCCTCACCTATATGAATATTTTCGATATCTCCTCTTAGAGTTGCATTAAACCAAATACTGGAATTCTTCTCTAAAGTTACATCTCCAATAATAACCGCATTAGGTGCTACCCAATTTTCGCCAGAGTTTTTTGGTTTTTTATCTTTTAAATCGTAAAACATAATTTATATATTAATACATTATGCCAATACAAACTCCAATATGTGATTTCGGCCAAAAGGCTCACGACTTTAAACTAAATTCTACAGAAAATAAGCTTCTATCTTTAGATGATATTAAAGGTGAAAATGGAACTTTAATAATGTTTATTTGCAACCATTGTCCGTATGTAAAAGCGATAACTAAAGATTTATCTGAAGATTGTAATAAGTTAAAAGAATTTGGTATCAATTCTGTAGCTATATGTGCAAATGATGCTGAGAATTATCCAGAAGATTCTTTTGAAAATATGGTTGAATTTGCAAAGAAACATAATTTTAATTTTCCGTACTTGACTGATGATACTCAAGAAGTTGCAAAGACTTATGGAGCGGTTTGTACACCAGATTTTTTTGGATATAATAAAAATTTAGAGCTACAATATAGAGGAAGATTAAGAGAACTTAAAAATTTAGTTCCAGTAAGGGAAGGATCAAGCGACCTCTTTGAAGCAATGAAGCAAATATCTGAAACTGGCAAAGGACCAAAAGATCAAATACCAAGCGCAGGCTGCAGTATTAAGTGGAAATAATTTAATGCATTTAATTGTAACTAGAAGTTATCCCCCTGAAATAGGTGGAATGCAAAATTTAATGTGGGGGCTTACAAATTCTTTATCTAAATACGATTTAATAAAAGTTTTTGCTGATGATCATGATAATGCAAAACAATTTGATGAAAAAGTTTCATTTACCATAGAAAGGGTTAGTGGACCGAAACTAATAAAAAAATATAGAAAATCATTTTTAGTAAATAATTATCTTGAAGATAATAACAAAGTTAAAACAGTTATTGCTGATCATTGGAAAAGTTTAGAGAAAATTAAAACAAATGTAAAAAAAATATGTTTAATTCATTCAAAAGAAATTAATCATAATAAAGGATCGTTCTTAAATAAAAGAGTTTTAAAAGTACTGAATAATGTTGATAAAATTGTAGCTAATTCTAATTTTACAAAACAACTTGCTATTTCTTTGGGTGTAATAGCTGAAAAAATAATTGTCATAAATCCAGGTATAGAACCTGTTGAAAAAATTGACAATAAAAGTCTAAAAGAGGCCGATAAAATACTTAAAGGGAAAAATCCAAGATTAATCACTGTATCAAGATACGATAAAAGAAAAAGTCATGACAAGGTAATTATGGCTTTAAGAAATTTAAAACAGATTTATCCTAATATTATTTATACTTCTATCGGATACGGCGAAGAGGAAGAAAATATTAAAAAATTAACTAAAGAACTTAATTTAGTTGACCAAGTTTTGTTTTTAAAAAATATTAGCTCTGAATTAAAAAATGCTTTGATAGCTAAGTCTCATGTTTTTGTAATGCCATCTATAACTTATAAAAAATCTGTTGAAGGTTTTGGAATTGCTTACGTTGAGGCTGCTCAATTTGGAATCCCATCTATTGGTGGAAAAGATGGGGGTGCTTCTGATGCAATTAAGCATAATGAAACAGGCTTGCTATGTGATGGTAATAGTTTGGAAGATATTTATTCAAGTATCGATTTAATTTTAAAAAATAATTCTTATAAAGAATTTGGTCAAAAAGCTAAAGAATTTTCAATTAATTTTCACTGGGATAAAATTATCAAAGAATATTTAAAATTGCTCTGATTTGCTAAATTAGTTTGTTCTATTGTATAAAATTATAGGTTCTATCTAATATAACAATATATTTTATCAATTTTTTTTCTTAAGAATATATCGTACAATTAATAATGAAAAAAAATAATGCGGGTGTAGAGGCAGTAGATAAAGCTTTAAAAATATTAAATGCTTTTAGAGAAAAAAGGGATGAATTAACTCTGACTGAAATATCAAATAAAATAAATCAGTATAAAAGCACTACCTCTAGATTATGCGCATCTCTTTTAAAGTTTGGTTATATTGAAAGATTACCGAATAAAAAATTTAGATTAGGTAATGCAATAAATAGGCTTATCAATGTTTACGATGATACTTTTCATATAAATAATCTAATACAAAAACAACTTAACTTTATTAAAGACAAAACCAACGAAACAGCTAGTTTTTGGATAAAAAGTGATAATACTCGTGTTTGTATTTTAAAAAGTGAACCAGAAAAAGATATGAGGCACAACCTTATTATTGGACAACCAAGATCATTAGAAAAGGGTTCAAGTGGCCATATAATATCTACATACCATGATCTAAAAACTCAAAATAGAAATAAAGTTCTTAAGGATGAATTTTCTATATCTCACGGTGAAATTGATCCCGAAAAAGCCTCTGTAACAGTTCCTCTATTATCAAAACAAAAAACTTTATTAGGAGCTATATCAGTTTCTGGTCACGTTTCTAATTTTAATAAAACAAATACATTAAATTTTCTGTCAATTCTTAAAAATTCAAGAAATAAATTAGAAAAACAAATTTAATTTAAAGATTTAATAAATTTTTCGAAAACTTTTTCAGGTGTAAGCTTATTAAGATCAGCAACTTGTATTGCTTTAAAATTTTCTCTTTCAATACTGACTTTATGTGCAGTTGTATGGGATCCAAATAAAGTTAATCCTTTAACTCCTAAATGTGCAGCCATATGTGCTGGACCTGTATCATTTGCAATAACATAAGAGCTATCTCTAATTAGTGAAGCAAGCTGAGATATATTTAGAACATTCCCCTTATTTAAAATTATATCTGCATTTATATCTTTTGTCATTGGAATTTCCAAAGGTCCAGGTGCAACTAAAATTTTATATTCATCTTTAAATTTATTTTTTACCATTTCAATAAATTTATTATAATAAGGCCATTTTTTAATTGTTAAATGTGGTGAACAAAAAGGAAATAAAATTATATATTTTTTTAGATTATATTCATTTTTTATCTCATCTATGTTTACGCATGACCAACTGAAATCTGGATACATTGTTTTATTAGTTTTTACTCCTGAAATTTCTAGTTGATGTTTAAATCTGTCTAATACAGGATTTTTATCGAACTCCTTTTTTGATTTATCTTCAGGTAAAGTAGTTTCAGATGAGGACCATATTATATGATTTGCATTTGGAAATAATATTCTTTTATAAAAACTTGTTCTGGATGAGTTTTGTAAGTCAAAAACTTTAACAAACTTATATTTTTTTATAACTCGCATAAGAGTAAATAAATAAATTAAATTAAACCTAGATAGTCTTTTATCTAATATAACCGCTTTCAAATGTGGATTATTTTTGAATAGTTCAAAATAAGGTTTGGTTGTTAATAAATATATATCATCCTCTTTATAAAATTCAGAAATATCTTGAATGGCACCACTTGCTTGGACTATATCCCCTAACGATCCATGCTTGATTATTAAAATATTAGACATATTTTAAACAATTTAACATACTATATAATATTTTATATGAATAAAATTTTAATCGAGGTTTCAGTTGGAGAACTATTAGATAAGATTTCAATATTAGAGATTAAAAAGGAAAAAATTAAAAATAGCGAAAAAATTAAATTTATCTCAGAAGAATATGAAATTCTAAAAGACCAATTATCTAAAAATATAAATTTTGATGAGAATCTGAATAAATTATTTAAATCCCTTAAAGAGATTAATAAAAAACTTTGGGTGATCGAGGATGAAAAAAGAGATTGCGAAAAAGATAAAGATTTTTCTGAAAAGTTCATAAAATTGTCTAGAGATGTTCATTTTTTAAATGATGATAGAGCAAGCATTAAGTTAGAAATTAATAACTATACTGGATCTAAAATAAAAGAAATAAAAGAGTATAATTCATATTAAATTATTTCGTCCTTATCTAAATGAAAAAAAATATTTTAATAATTTCATCCAAAGAGAATTACGTAAGAGGAAAATTATTTCTGAGTGATCTAAAAAGAAAATATTCAATTTCATATATTGATTATTCAGGAAATTTTTTTTTAAAAAATTTAAAATTATTTAAAATATTGCTCTTAAAGTTTGACTTAATATTTATCCTATGGCCTTTATGGAGTTCATTTTTCATATTGAAATTATTATGTTTGTTTAAGAATAAGCCAATAATTTATGATGCTTTTACTTTAACACACGAAGATTATCTTGATAACTTTAGAGAACCCAATTTTTTTGTTAAAAAATTTTATAAAATAATTGACAATTTTATTTTTAAAAACTCAAGCGCTCTTGTTACTGACACTATTTTTCATAAAAATAAAATATTAAAATTGATAAATACTGAAAAAAAAATTGAGGTAATTGAGGTGTCGCAAAAAAATTTAAAAACCTTTAACAAATTGAAAAATAAAAATAAATTTAATTTAGTGCATGCTGGAGCTAATAGAAAATGTCATGATATTCCAAAAATGATAAATATGATAAGTAAGCTACCAAAAAAGATTAAATCTAAGATTCATTTCAAAATAATAACAATCGATTATTTTAATAACTACAGAAATTTAATTAAAAATCTTAATTGTGAAAATTATATTCAAGTAATAAAACATCTTAAATTTAATCAATATCTTAAAATAATTAAAAATTCTGATATCTGTTTAGGTACATTTGGTAGTGGCAGCAAAGCAAAAAGTATAATTAGTAACT
Organism: uncultured Pelagibacteraceae bacterium; assembly: GCA_902631595.1. GTDB lineage: Bacteria > Pseudomonadota > Alphaproteobacteria > Pelagibacterales > Pelagibacteraceae > Pelagibacter. The sequence continues at coordinate 7,541 of CACOZH010000006.1, forward strand.
TTATTGTTACAAGTATTAATTATGGTAAAGTTGTTATTACATCAAATACCCCTGCAGCTAAACATTATTTAGGTGATAGTAAAAGTATAATTTTGTTAAAAAAACCAGAAATTTTAAATTTTAAAATATTTTTTGATAAATATATTAATTCAATAAAGTTTAGAAAATCAGTTACAGGGCATTCAAAAAAAATTTTCAATAAAAATTTTCAAGCATCTATAAATCTTAAAAAATTAAATAGATTAATTATAAACTGCTTGGAATAATTTTTCTAAGTTTAAGTGGTAATTTTAAATTTATATTTGAGTAAATTACACCAATACCTTTTTTTTTAATTTTAAGAATTTTACCATCAGGAGAAATAATAACTGTATGACCATATGTTTCTCTTTTTTTTGTGTTTTTGCCAAATTGATTTGGTGCAAATATATAACAAAAATTTTCGATAGCTCTTGCTTTTAACAAAGCTAGCCAATGTTTTTTTCCAGTGAGTTTTGTAAACGCAGATGGAACGCTAATAAACATTAAATTCTTTTTTGATAATTTTCTGTATAACTCAGGAAACCTCAAATCATAGCATATTGTCAAACCTAATCTGCCCCAGGGCAATTTGACATTAACAAGCCTATTTCCTGGCTTATAAGTTTTGCTTTCTTTATGATGCTCTTTATTTGGAAGATTTACATCAAACATTTTAATTTTATCATAATAATTTTCAATCTTTCCCTTAGGATTTATCATAATAGATCTATTCCTATATTTTGTTTTATCCTTGATTGGTAACGATCCTATTAATATCCATTTTTTATTTTTTTTTGCAATTTCTTTAACTTTTTTTATTAAGGGATCATCATTCATTCTATATGTATTTTTAAATAATAATTTTTTTTCACTAGTTATAATGGATGATGTTTCTGGAGTTATAATTAAATCTGCTTTGTTTTTTATAGATAGATTTATTAATTTTATTATTTGTTTACAATTTTTAATGTAATTTTCGCCTGCTGAAGATTGAATACAAGCAACTTTCATTAGTAATTATATCGTCTTTCTAAAAATTTAATTAAATTATGAATTAAAAATGTCATAAAAAGATAAATACTTCCAGCAACAATAAAAACCTCTATAGGTTTAAAAGTTGTTGAAATTATATATTTTGCTACTCCTGTTAAATCCATTAAAGTGACTGTGCTGGCGAGAGATGTACCCTTTAACATTAAAATAATTTCATTACCGTATGCGGGTAAGGACTGTTTAATTGCAATTGGAATTTGTATCTTATAAAAAATTATTTTACTCGAGATACCAAGGCTTTTTCCAGCTTCAATATATCCTTTTTTAATTGTTTGAAATGCTGATCTTAAAATTTCTGATGTGTAAGCACCTGTATTTAACGCAAAAGCAATTATTGCACACCAATATGGCTCTTTTAATATAACCCATAAAATACTATTTCTAATGAATTCAATTTGTCCAAAACCGAAATAAATTATGAATATTTGAACAAGTAAAGGGGTTCCTCTAAAAACATAAGAATAACCATATGCAAATTTATTTATTATGATATTTTTACTCATTCTCATAACAGCAAAAAATAATCCTATAAACAAACCAAAAAATAATGACATTGATAAAAGTTTTAGTGTAATTATGGTTGCGCTTAACAACCTTGGAAAACTATTAATCATTAATTCAAAATCCATTAAAAGCCCTTGCTATATTTTGTTTCTAATCTGTTTATTAATTTCATGCTTAAAAATGTTAGTAGTAAGTATAAAACTGCAGCAAAAGAATAAAAAAATAATGGGTCTCTAGTTGAGCCTGCTGCAACATAAGATTGTCTCATTATTTCAACTAATCCGGTTACTGAAATCAAAGACGTATCTTTTAATGTAATTTGCCAGACATTACTTAGGTTTGGTATCGCCAACCTTAACATTTGCGGTAAAATAATTTTGTAAAATTGTATATGTTTTTTTATTCCTAATGCTTTAGCCGCTTCAAATTGGCCTTTGTCGATTGATTGTATAGCACCTCTAAATACTTCAGTAGAATAGGCTCCAGAAATAATTCCAATCGCAAATGAACCTGTGATAAATGCATTTATTTCTATATAATCATAATAACCAAACATGGATGCAACAAACATAATTGCACCACTGCCACCAAAAAAAAATAAATAAATTACCAGAAGCTCTGGAACACCTCTAATAACTGTGGTGTATGAATTACCAATTAAGTTAAGTAATTTGTGCTTTGATAATTTTAAAGGTGTGAAAATTAATGCAAAGAAAAAACCAATAAGCATAGCCGTTATTGAAACAGCTATAGTCATCAGAGTAGCATAAAATAATTCGTCTCCCCAACCTGTTTTTCCAAATGCTAGAAGTTCCATAAAGATTGGCGACTATATATATTATAATCGCCAAATCTAAAATTAATTACATAGAGGCGTCAAAACCGAACCACTTAGTTGCGATTCTGCTTATGTCACCATTTTTTCTTGCTAGGTTAATAGCTTTATTGAAATCATTTAAAAGTTTTGCATCTCTTTCACCGATTGCACCACTTCCACCTTTTCTAATTCCAACTCCTACACCATTTCCAAATGCACCACCTGAAAATGTTGGTCCAACAAGCACAACTGGTTTTCCAGATTTTTCAGCATAGTCTGTGAACGCTACTGCAGCTGCCAAAGCAACATCACATCTTCCAGATGCTAGATCAAGGTTGACTTCATCTTGGGTTTTGTAAGTTCTTACATTCACGCTACCAACATCACCTGACTCTAAAAAATTTTGGTGGATAGTTGCAGTTTGAACACAAACTGTTTTACCTGCTAATGCGCTTTCAATAGTTTTAAGTGCTTTTTTTACAGATGATCCCCCTAGAGTTAAGTTTATTCCCTCTGGAGTATTCATTCCTTCAAGGCTTGATCCTTTCATTACTGCCAAGGATGCAACCTCGTCTGCATATCCTTGAGAAAAATTAATTACTTTTAATCTTTCATCAGTAATTGACATTCCTGCCATAATAACATCAAACTTTCTCATCAATAAAGCTGGTATCATACCGTCCCAGTCCTGCTCAACGATCTCACATTGTTGACCAATGTATCTGCAAAGAGTCCAAGCTAATTCAACTTCAAATCCAATTAATTTTCCAGATGCATCTTTAGAATTCCATGGAGGATAAGCTCCTTCAGTTCCAATTTTTATTTTATCGGCATATACATTGCCAATAATAAATAAAGAAGCTAAAACTGAAATAATAGTTTTTTTGAATATATTCATTATTTTCTCCTTTAATAAAAAAAATAGTATTTCACAAAAAAAGGAATTTAAAAAGAATAAATTAGTGATTTATTGATGTATAGAAATTCCAAGAACTATCAAAACTTGGAATATAAACTCTATCAAGGGTAGCATTTCCAAAGTTTTTGTTGAAAACATCCTTCCAATTTTCGACCTGTTTTGGCCTCTTATCTTGGCTTCCGACCTGTGCAGTAACTGCACCATTAGGTTTGAGAACTCTGATTATTTGATCCATATTTTTTGATGCCAAATCAATACAAAATTGATCGTCATTTAAGTCAATATAAATTTTATCGTAAGTATCTGTTTCAACTTTCTTTATACTTTCAAAGGCATCTCCCCAGACACATTTTACAGAATTTTTCTCAGTAGCCTTTTGACCAATGGTACCAAGATGTCTATCACAAACTTCAACGACTTCAGGGTCTAATTCATACCAATCTATAAATCCAAAGTTCTTCGAAATACACTCTCTTGCAACTCCACCATCTCCTCCACCAATTATAGCAGCTCTATCTTTAGAGGGATTTAATTTTAAACCAGAATTTACAAATGTTGAACTATATAAATGTTCATCGCATGATGCTACTTGTAAATCTTTATCAATAAATAGAGATTTACCAAATTCCTCTAAATCTAAAATCTGTACATGCTGACCAACTTTCGAAATAAAATCCTCAAGCACATCATTTACAATATATGACTTTTGCATACCAGGAGAACTCGAAGTATCAAAATAATTTTCAACTGTATTACGATCAAAAGATTTTTTGACAATTCTCTCAAATTTTATCTCATTTTTTATTACATCCAGTGCAACACTTGGAGAAACCTTTCCACATGTAAAGAAATCAAAACTTATAATACCGTGCTCTGGAAATGTGTGAAAGCTTATGTGACTTTCTGCAAGAAGAGCAACTAGTGTAAAGCCTTGTGGTTCAAATTTATACTTAGAAATATTTAATACTGTAACTTTTGCTTTATCAGCTATTTTGTAAACTAAATTCTCGAAAAAAGATGGTTTATACTCGCCATTTGTACCTATAATATCGAGAGTTATGTGCTCCCCAACTTTAACCATAAAAAATTATCCTCTCTTATAACCTTTTACTTTTTCCAAAACTTTTTGCATCTCTGCAAAATTAAGATTCTTTGGCTCTCCTAGCTTTATCGCAAGAAAGTATTGGTGGCAAATGTTTTCTACTTCTTGTGCAAGTTCAAATGCCTTGCTCAAACTTTCATCAAATGCAATCTGACCGTGATTTGCCATCAAGCAAGCTTTTCTGTTTTCTAAAGCAATTAAAATATTTTTAGATAATTCCTTTGTTCCAAATGTTGCATATTCTGCACATTTTATATCGTCTCCTCCCATAAGAGCTATCATATAATGAAATGGAGGAATAGTTTTTCTATGAGTTGATATTGCTGTAGCATGAGGAGAATGAGCGTGAACAATAGCTTTGGCTTCTGGCTTCTTTCTGTATATATCTTGATGAAATCTCCATTCTGATGAAGGATTCAATCCTGAGTTTGCAATTTTTAAATTATCGTATTCTGTGTCTAAAGACATAAAAACTATATCTGATAATTTCATTCTTTGATACATAACTCCTGAGGGGGTTATATAGAAACCATCTTCTCCATCTATTTTTACTCTAACAGATAAATTTCCTGATCTAAGTGGAGATAGATTTGTTGAGTTAAGTTTAAGTGAAAAGTCTATAACTTCCTGTTTTAAATCTTCTTTCATTTTATTTTTTAAATAATTTTTTTAATCCAGCTAATGATGCATCACATACACCTTTCTCAGTTATTAAAGCTGTTACATATTTTGCTGGAGTTACATCAAAAGCTAAATTCATTGCTTTACTTTTTTGTGGATACACTTGGATTTTCTTTATATTGCCATTTTCATCTAGGCCTTCGATATGTGATAATTCCTCAGAACTTCTTTCCTCAATTGGTATCTCATTGTAATCTTTAATATTCCAGTCAATAGTAGAACTTGGCAATGCAACATAAAAAGGAATTTCGTTATCATAGGCGGCTAGTGCTTTAAGATATGTTCCTACTTTGTTACAAACGTCTCCGTTGGATAAAGTTCTATCTGTTCCAACAATACACATATCTACTTCACCTCTTTGCATTAAAATGCCACCAGTATTATCTGCAATGATTGTGTTCTTAACTCCTTCTTCATTTAATTCGTATGAAGTAAGATTTGCTCCTTGATTTCTTGGTCTAGTTTCGTCAGTCCAAACGTGCACGGGTATTCCTTTTTTATGAGCATGATAAATCGGTGAAGTTGCTGTTCCCCAATTAATTGTTGCAAGCCATCCCGCGTTACAATGTGTTAAAATATTAACTGTATCTTTTTTTTTATTATAAATTTCCTCAATTATTTTTAATCCATTTAAACCTATATTTTCACAAAACTTTATATCTTCTTTACATATTTCGTTAGCTTCTTTTAATGCAATCTCCAAAATTTTATCACTGTTTACACCAGACAATTTCTGCATCATTCTATCAACCGCCCACTTTAAATTGATTGCTGTGGGCCTAGAATTAATCAAATCCTCAGATGATTTTTTAAGAAATGTTTGATCATCATTTTTTAATATTGCCAATACAAGCCCATATGCTGCGGTAGCGCCTATCAATGGAGCGCCTCTAACCTCCATTTTTTTAATTGCATTTACTGCATCTGTTATTGTTCTTAATTCCTTAATTACAAATTTATGAGGCAACTTGGTTTGGTCAATAATTTTGACTAAATTGTTTTCAAACCAAATTGTTCGATATTCTTTCCCTTCAATTTTCATAATTAACTATATCTATTAAATTTAGGTATAGATCGATCAATTTTATAATATTTCAATCTATTTTTGACAAAGATATTTTTATTTGTTTTTACTTTTAAAGATTTGTCAAACATACCAGCAGATATTGAGGTTGTCTTAGATTTATTTACTTTAAAAAATACACTTGCGCCACATCTTAAGCAGAAACCTCTTTTAGCTTTTTTTGAAGATTTAAACCATTTTAAAGTTTTTTTACTCTGAAATTTTAAACAATCGTCATCGACTTTAGTGTAAGCAGCAAAGTTTCCATGCGTTTTCATACATTGAATACAATGGCAGTTTGATACTTCTCTGTGAAAACCTTTTGTTAAAAACTTTATACCACCACATAAACATTTGCCTTTTGAATTTATTTTTTTCATTTGATTAAAACTCTACCGGCTATATTTTTAAGTTTATCTATTGTTTTTTGAGTTCTTTTCTCTGGATCTGTTATTATTGCAACATCTAAACAATTATTTGTTGGATCATTTGGATTTATATGATTTTCAAAATTTTCTATTAAATTTTTTATCATTTTTTTTGCTTTAGTTGCGTTTCCCAAGAGAACCTTTATCACTTGTTGTACATCAACATTTTCATGATCTGGATGCCAACAGTCATAATCTGTTACCATTGATACAGATGCATACCTAACTTCAGCCTCTCTAGCTAATTTTGCCTCAGGCATATTAGTCATACCAATTACATCAGCATTCCATGATCTATATAAGTTTGACTCAGCCAGTGTAGAAAATTGTGGCCCCTCCATCACCACATAGGTCCCTCCTCTTTGATAATCTATATTTTCTTTTTTAATAGCTTCTTCACATGCATCCATCAGTCCATTAGATGTAGGATGTGCCATTGATACGTGAGCAACTATCTCATCATCAAAAAAAGTTTTGTTTCTTGCAAAAGTTCTATCAATAAACTGGTCTACAATTACAAATTTCCCAGGTGGTAGGTCTTCTTTTAATGAACCAACTGCTGATACAGATACAATATCTGTGACTCCCAATTGTTTTAATGCATCAATATTTGCTCTAAAATTAATCCTAGATGGAGAAATGAAATGACCCTTTCCATGTCTTGGAAGAAAATATACCTCTTTATTATTATAACTTGTTTTTAAAATTTTGTCAGAAGGCTTACCCCATGAAGTAGAAATTTCTAGAAACTCTCTTTTGTCAAAACTTTCCACATCATACAATCCACTTCCACCAATAATTGCCAATTTATTTTTTGTCATGTATATAATTTAATATATAACCTAATTAATTATGAATTTAAAAGATTATATAAGATCTATACCTGACTACCCAAAAAAGGGAATTTTATTTAGAGATATAACAACTTTAATAAAAAACGAAAAAGCTTTTTCTGAAACAATTAACCAAATTGTAAAAATATTAGAAAAACATGATTTTGACAAAATAGCTGCAATTGAATCTAGAGGATTTGTCTTTGCTTCAGCTATTTCATATCTGATGAAAAAACCATTTATACTTTTAAGAAAAAAAAATAAATTGCCTGCTGAAAGATTTTCTGTCGATTTTAAATTAGAGTATGGTACAGCAACTATTGAAATGCACAAAGACTCTGTTTCATCAGGAGATAATGTTGTTATTATTGATGATTTAATCGCAACTGGAGGTACTGCTGAGGCTGGTGCTAAAATTATCGAAATGGCAAGTGGAAAAGTAACTTTATTTATTTTTGTAATAAATCTTTTTGATCTTGGTGGCTGTGATAAATTAATAGAAAATGGCTATAAAGTTGAAAATTTAATTGAATTTCCAGGTCATTAAATAAATCATTTAACCATAAAAATAACATTTTCTTCTATACTACTTATATTTATTAAGATATTTAAAAAAATGCAAAAAATTCTTGTAACAGGAGGTTTAGGCTTCATTGGCAGTAATTTAATAAAGCTTCTTCTTAAGAAGAAATATAATGTAATTAATTTAGACAAAGTTAGTTATTCATCAAATTTTTATAACACAAAAAATTTTTCTAATCACAAGAATTATAAATTTATGAAATGTGACTTAACAAACAAAAAAAAACTTAATAAAATAATATTAAATTACAAGCCTATTGGAATATTTAATTTAGCTGCTGAAACACATGTTGATAGATCAATAGATGATCCGTCACCATTTGTAAAAAGTAATATTGTAGGTCTATTCAACTTGCTAGAGGTGATCAGAAAATATCACAAATTAAACAAAAAAATAAAATTAATTCATATATCTACAGATGAGGTTTATGGCGATGTACTGACAGGAAGATCCAAAGAAAGTGATGCATACAAACCAAGCTCACCTTATGCGGCAAGCAAAGCCTCCTCTGATCATTTAGTAAATTCATATATACGAACTTATGGAATTCCAGCAATTATAACAAATTGTTCGAATAATTATGGACCAAGACAACACCCAGAAAAGTTGATACCAAAAATGATTTACAATATTCTTAATAATAAACCTCTTCCAATTTATGGAAAAGGATTAAACTCAAGAGAGTGGATCTATGTAGACGATCATTGTGAAGCTTTGGAAAAAATATTTAAAAAAGGAAAAATTGGAAACTTTTATAATATTGGATCGAATATAAACGTAAATAATATTAATTTGATGAAAAAGTTATTAAAAATAATTAAAACGACTTATATGATTGGTGATAATGTTAAAATAAAATTTGTTAGTGATAGACCTGGACATGATTTAAGATATGCAATAAATAGCAATAAATTAAAAACTAAATTAAACTGGAAACCAAAAATAAATTTAGCTTTTGGACTTAAAAAAACATTTGAGTGGTATTATGAAAATCAAAAATATTTTTTAAGTTTAAACAAAAGAGATATCGTTAACAGATTAGGAAAAAAAAGATGATTAAGAAAGGTATTATTTTATCTGGAGGAATGGGTACAAGAATGAGCCCATTGACAAAAGCAGTAAATAAACAGTTGTTACCAATTTATGACAAGCCTTTAATATTTTATCCATTATCAATTTTAATGTTATCTAATATCAAAGATATTTTAATTATTGTTAATAAAGGTCAATTAAACCAATATAGAAAAATTCTTCCTAATGGAAAAAACCTGGGAATTAAAATTAATTATATTGAGCAGCCATATCCCAAAGGTCTTCCTGATGCTTTTATATTAGGTGAAAAATTCATAGGAAGACAAAATGTTTCACTAATTCTTGGAGATAACTTTTTTTACGGACAATATTTGAGTCAGAAGCTATTATCATGCACAAAATTAAAGTCAGGGGCAAAAGTTTTGCTTCACAAAGTTTCGAAGCCAGAATTATATGGTGTAGCAAAAGTTAACAAAAGAAATAAAATTACTAAAATTTCTGAAAAACCAAAAAAATATATTTCCGATCTTGCGATAACAGGCCTATATTATTTTGATAATAATGTTGTTAAATATGCCAAAGAGCTAAGACCATCAAAGAGAGGAGAACTAGAAATAACGGATTTACTTAATAAATATAAAATAAAAAATAAGCTTTATGCAGATTATATTGGTAGAGGCGGTGCTTGGCTAGACACAGGCTCAATTGAAGATTTTTACAAAACATCCTCCTTTGTCTCTGCAATTGAGAATAGGCAAGGATTTAAAATTGCATGTCTGGAGGAAATTGCTTACTTTAAAAATTGGATTGGAAAAAAACAGATAAAAAATCAAATTAAGTTTTATGGAAAGTGTGAATATTCAAAATACTTAGATAAAATTATCAATAAATGAGAAACAAAAAAATATATTATGGGAAAGCTGTATACGACAGTAAAGAGATAAATGCTGTTTTAAAAGTTTTAAAGAATAACAGCTTAAGTTTAATTGACGGGCCTCATGTAAAAAGGCTTGAGAGAGAAATTTGTAAAATTTTTGGAAAGAAATACGCTTTGATGGTTAATTCTGGATCATCAGCAAACCTGTTGGGGCTTTCTGCTTTAAATTTTAAAAAAGGATCTGAGATAATTACTCCAAATTTAACTTTTTCGACTACAGTTGCTCCAATTTTTCAATTAGGTTTAATTCCACGATTTATTGGAGTTGAAAAAAATAAATTTGTTGCTGAAACAAATCAAATTGAAAAGGCAATTAATAAAAAAACTGTAGCAATAATGATACCAAATCTTTTGGGAAATATACCCGAGTGGATAAAAATTAGCAAAATTGCTAAAAAATATAACCTTAAAATTATTGAAGATTCTGCTGATACTATTGGATATACAATTAACGGAAAAAACACCGGCAGACTTTCAGATATAGTAACAAATAGTTTCTACGCATCACATATTATTAATGGTGCTGGAACAGGTGGAATTGTATGTTTTAATGACTATAAGCTTTATCAAAAAGCAAAATTACTCAGAGGTTGGGGGAGATCTTCTGCTACATTTAATGAGTCTGAAAATATAAAAAAAAGATTTAACATTAAGATTTCAGGCATTGATTATGATGCAAAATATGTTTTTTCAGAAGCTGGATACAATTTTTTACCCTCCGAAATTTCTGCCGCTTTTGCGCTAGAACAAATTAAAAAATTAAGTAAGAATATTGAAATCAGAAATTATAATTTCAATCAACTAAAATTATTTTTTTCTAAATATAGTAATTATTTTGATCTTCCAGAAATCAATAAAAATGTTAAAACTCCATGGCTAGCTTTTCCACTTGTAATCAAAGATAACACAAAATTTAAAAGAAAAAATTTACAAATTTATTTGGAAAAAAATAATATACAAACAAGAACAATTTTTACAGGTAATATTCTTAAACAACCAATAATAAAGAAAAAGAATTTTAGAAAGATTGCAAATTCAGAACAAGTTTCAAATAATGTAATGAAAAATGGTTTACTGATAGGATGTCATCAAGATTTAAAACGTGCAGATTTAAATTATATTTATAAAATTTTTAATAATTTTTTTAAGAAAATAAAATGAAAAAAATTAAAACAAAATTTAAAGATCTATTTTTAGTTAAAGGTGAAACACACTCTGATAATAGAGGTTTTTTTAGAGAGTTGGTTTACCAAAAAATGGTACCAAAGAAAATTGTATTTACAGTGATTTCAAAGTCTAAAAAAAATATTCTAAGAGGGTTGCATTTTCAAAACAAAAAAGCTCAGGGCAAGTTTTTATGTGTGCTAAAAGGTAAAATTTTTGACGTTGCCGTAGATTTAAGAAAAAATTCTAAAACTTATTTAAAACATTTTAAGTGTGTACTAAGTGACAAAAATAGTACAAGCATTTATATTCCGCCTGGTTTTGCACATGGATTTTATACATTCGATAAAGAAAATATTGTTTTATATGGATGCACAAATTATAGAGATAAAAATTCAGAAAGTGGTATTATCTGGAATGATAAAAATCTAAAAATAAAATGGCCTAACAAACAGCCAATACTATCCAAAAAAGACAGATTAAACATAACACTAAAAGAATATTTATTCAGGAATGCAAAATAGCAAATTATATTGCTTTGGAATCCATGATGATGTTTTGAGCTCTATTCAATCATTAAATTATATTCCTGTTGGACTAGGTGAAGATACAATTAGTTCAGGTTGGTTAAAAGATAATACTGGAAATCAGATTGCATCAAAAAATAAATATTATAGTGAGCTTACTTTTTATTATTGGTTATGGAAAAATAAATTTAAAGAAATGCCAAATAATATTTGGATAGGATTTTCTCAGTACAGAAGACATTGGAAACAGAACAAAGATCAATTAGAAGTTGGATATAAACTTGAAAACGAAATTTTAAAAAAAATTCCTTTTGAATGGGAAAACTTTGAGACAATATTGCCTAATCCCATAAATATTCAAGGCCTAAAGTTTATGAAAGTCATAAAATCTGGAAAATTAGCAATGCTAAAAAATCCTAGCGCCATATTAAAAAAAAACAGGAATATAAAATTCAATTTTGATATGATGCATGGTGTAGGAACAATGGATAAAGCAATAAATTTATTAGATAATGACAACAAAGATGATTTTTATAATTTTGTTAATTCTAATACATCATTTAGTCCTGCGAATATGTTTATTTGTCGAAATAAAGAAAAAATAAATAATTTTTTTGAAGTTTTATTTCCTTGGCTATCAAAATGTGAAAAGCTTTTTGGATTTAACCTAGAAGGTTACGGAAAAATAAGAATTTATGCTTTTCTATGTGAAAGGTTTTTACCTTTTTGGTTTAATAAAAACTCAAAAGTTTTAGAGTGGCCTATTATATTTCATGATTTAAGAAAATAGATTATATGAAGAAAAAATTAAAGAAAATTATATTTACTGGTGGCACTGGTAGATTCGCTAATGTTTTTAAAAATATTAAAAATAATTATAAAATTTACTATCCATCGAAAAAAGAATTAAATATTTTAAATAAAACATCAATAATCAAATACATTAAAAGAATAAAACCTAACTATTTTATTCATGCTGCTGGATTATCAAGACCGATGTCAATACATGACAAAAATATAGAAAAGAGTATAACCTTAAATATTATTGGAACTTCAAATGTTGTAATAGCTTGCTCAAAATTTAAAACAAAATTAATTTACTTTTCAACTGGATATGTTTATCCAGGATCTAATGGAAACTACAAAGAGACAGACCCATTAAAACCTTTCAATAAATATGCGTGGTCAAAACTGGGAGGCGAGTCCAGTGTAAAATTATATGACAACTCGCTAATATTAAGACTTATTATGTGTGAAAAACCTTTTATACACAAATCTGCATATCATGATATAAAAACTAATTTTATATTTCATGATGAAATAGCAAAAATTTTACCTAAATTACTTAATAAAAAAGGTATATTGAACGTTGGTGGTAAAATACAAACTATTTATAGTTTTGCAAAAAAATATAATCCAAATATAAAAAAAACTTCTGGTAAACATTATTTTCCAAAAAATATTTCTATGAATATTGGTAAACTTAATAAAATTCTAAAAAAATAGACTTATTTCTTTATTCTGTACCAAGATTTTTTACCTAAAATTGAGTTAATTATTCCTGAAAATCTGTATTTATAAATTATTTTTTTTTCTCTTTGATTTGTAATAGTAAAAAAAAATATTTTAAATACAGATCTTAATAGCTTGCCAATAATTTTTCTAAATGCTGATAAAAAACCATTGTGTTTCTTGTAATAATAAAATTCTGACCACATTAAATGCCAATTTCTAAATTTTTCAGCCTCTAGTTTTAAGTCTTTCTCACTTCCGATCGAGCCACTTTGTCCTAAATGATTAACTATGAGTTTATTACTATTAAATACTTTTCCCTCTAATTTTTTAATTCTTCTACATAAATCTGTTTCTTCGTAAAAAAAAAAGAAATTTTCATCAAATAAAACATTCATCTTTATATTTTTTAGGTCAAGTAACATTGAGCAACCAACCACCCAATCAACATCTTTTAATCCAAAATTATTATATTCCTTTTTTTTATATTGATCGGTAATTCTGTTTGTAAAACCTCCATATGGTAAATAATTATCATTTGGATATGATGCTCCTATCAAACTAAATTCTAAATCACTGTTAATATAATATTTTATATTTTGAAAAAAATCTTTGGAATAAACTGTATCTGGATTTGAAATAAATACGTATCTTGTGTCAGAATGTTTAATACCTAGATTATTACCTCCCCCATACCCCAGATTTTCTTTAGATAAAATAACTTTTACATTTTCAAATTCAGCCTCGATTTCATTTTTAAGTATAATATCATTATTGTTTTCAATAATAATTATTTTGATTTGACTGTTAATTGAATTAATACAGTCAAATAAAATCTTTCTGTTGGTTTTATAAGTTACAATGATTGCTGTTAATTCTTCAAAATTTATCAATTTAAATCCAATATTGGTAGCGGGAAGTGGGATCGAACCACTGACCTCGGGCTTATGAGTCCCGCGCTCTAACCAACTGAGCTACCCCGCCATTAATATTTGTTGGTTTATACTACTTTTAAATATTGTTGCAAATAAGATTTGCTTTACGATTAATTAAGGTTTTTTCTGCTTTATTATTTTATAAAAATTAAAATTGTTTGATAAAAAATGTCTTAGAAACCAAAAAATTCTATAATAAGTTCTCCTTAAAACATTTCTTCCTAGATAATTGTAATAACAATACACACTTGATAGGTATACATGCTTACTTATATCTTTATTGCAACATTCTTCTACGAATATTCCGTCTGCCTCATATTTATCAAGCTCAAATCTAATATTCTTGATTAATTTAAAATCAAACAAAAACATAGCTAGATCGATATTAAAAACCTTGGGGTTTTCCCCAGACAAAACATATCTAGTTCTCTGTTGATCAAATGAATAAGTATGATTTATTCTAACTTTTTTTATAAGTTCATAAAATCTTGGATGAATTATATTGTCATCATCTAAAAAATAAACAAATATATTTTCGTTTGGATATTTTTTTTCTATATAATTTAAGCCAAAGTTTCTTTGTGCGTTTCCCTGAACTTCATTATCATTTGAATTAAAAACCAACTCAACTATTTTTTTATAATTGCTAAATTGTTGGAAATTTTCAGAGATTTTTGAACCATCATACACAATTATCCATTCCAAAATATAATTTAAATTAATTGATTTTAAGATTTTAGGTAATTTTTGAACTCTATATGATGGTGTAATAATTATTAATTTATTCATATCATTTAACAATATATTTTTTTATTTAATTAAATCAAAATAATTTAGTTAGTTTTTATTCTTCCTATCAATTCTAAATTTTTTTTTGTAATCATCAATTCACCTGATGATGCTGCAAAATTTAGCATTTCGAAAATTACAACATAGTGTGTTACCAAAATTAGATTTTTTTCACTTTTCCAGTTATTTATAAATTTTTTTAAATCTAGAATTTGTTTTTCCCTAAATTGATAAAATTTTTCATCATAAAATGAGTTAAGACCGTAAAAACTCTTATAATTTCCAAACGCATATTTTGCAGTATCCTTACACCTACACCATTCACTAGATAAAACTATATCTATTGGTATATTGTTTTCTTTAAAAAACTCCCCAATTCTTATTGATTGACTTACACCACTTTTACTAAGATTTCTTTGAGTGCTACAATCGTTTAAATCTATATTATCTGGATCGCCAGTCCCTGGTGCAAGTGCGTGTCTTATAAAAACTATGTTTCCTCCAGATTGTAATTTTGAGATTAACGCATCATTAGAAAAAGTAGATGTAGGAAAAATTATAGATAGAATAAAAGATAATATTAAAATAAAATATTTCACAAATGAATCTTAATCTAAGTTCTTTAAATAACAAAATTATAAAGTGTCGAGCTTGCCCTAGATTAATTAAATTTAGAAAAAAAATAGTTAAAAATAAAAGAAAGCAATTTAAAGATGAAGTTTATTGGGGAAAACCAATTACTGGGTTTGGAGATCATAAAGGAAAAATTCTTTTTGTTGGTTTGGCGCCTGCAGCTCATGGTGGCACAAGAACTGGCAGAGTATTTACTGGAGATAAATCATCTGACTTTTTATATAAATGTTTATTTAATGCAAAGATTTCAAATCAAAGTACGTCTGACCATATAAATGATGGATTAAAACTAAAAAACGCTTTCATAACTCCTGCTCTTAAATGTGTTCCTCCTGAAGATAAACCTTTAAAGATTGAATTAGATAATTGTTCTAAATTTTTCAACAACGAACTGAGTATTTTAAAAAATTTAAAAGTAGTTGTAGCATTAGGAAAAATTGCATTCGATACATGTAAAATTTTTTACAGTGAAAAGTTTGAAATACCAAGAAATGTGAAATTTGGACATGGAAAAACATTTAAGTTGAAAAATGGAATAAATTTAGTTGGTTGTTATCATCCAAGTCCAAGAAATGTAAATACTGGTCGAATCAATGAAAAAATGATGACAAATTTATTTCAAAGAGTGAAAAAACTAGATTAATTTTCTAATTTTTTCTTAAGATCTTCAGGTATTTTTGAAGGCTTTCCATTTTTATCAACTGAAACTAAATGTATCTCTGCTTTGGATATAATTTCGCTGTCTTTAAAAATAACTTGTTTCATTAAAATAGATGTTTTTGTAAATGATATAACCTCAGAAGTAATTTCCAGCGTATCTTCAAATCTAGCTGGTTTTTTATAATCTATATTACATGACTTAACAATTAGCAAAACTCCAAATTTTTTATGTATCGATGAATTAGTATATCCGAGTGAGTAAATTGCTTCTGACCTGGCGCGCTCTAAAAATTTTAAATAATTTGCATAGTAAACAACTCCTCCTGCATCTGTATCTTCATAGTAAACTTTAACTATAAAATTAAATTTTTTTGCCATAATCGATATTATTAACTATATTGAAAATAATTTTTATATGAAAGTTTTTATTCTTTGGTTAATTGGAGTTATTTTATGGAACTTTGGATACCCTTCCGCCTCGCCTTTGGAAGATGTTGTTGTTGCTGTATTATTATCCATTATTAGCGCGTATCTTAAAAAGTTTGTTAAAAATTGATCAATTTGATGAAAAATAAATATTTTGATAATAAGAAATGGACCTCAATTTTGAATTATCAGTATCAGCCATTATAGCTACTCCATTTATCTCATTTAAATCTAGATCATGAAATTTTTTAAAATGTTCTTTAACATTTGCTTTTACTGTAACCCACTCATTTAGATTTTTCTTAGTAGTGGCCAAAACAAAATCTATTGATTTTTTAGTATAGGGGCTTGGATGTGAAGCATTTATATCCTCATTGCTTGAAAAAACATAATTCATCGCTCTATTTGATAAGGGTGTAGCACCTGTTTTTTTAACAACAAACACTCTAGCAGCATAATCGTGCCCTTTTTTACTCCTCTCATTTATACCTCTAAGATCCTTTTCAACCTTCCAAGTTATGTTTAAATATGGAGTTTTATTAAGGTCTATTTTTATTTCTTTTCCCAGGCCAGATGCAGAATTATCTGTTACGGCTTTTAAAAAGTTTCCATTATCATTTGAACCTAGAGAATATTGTGTTTTTGCGTCTGCACCCCTTACTTTTCTTACATCCAAGTTGCTAAATTCTTCTTCTGTAAATTCGAATACTCTAACTTCTTCAGCCACTAACTGGTTAGAAAGTACAAAAAATAAAATTAATAATTTGAAAATTTTTTTCATATTTTTAAAAAAAAATTCTTAATACATTATTTTGACAAAATTTAAACATTCAAAAATCAACTTTGGTTAGTATATTATAAATATGAAGACAATTTCGATTTTTATACTACTTATTTATTGGTCAATCATGATTTTAGCCCCTGTAATGTCTAAGGATACAAATTTTAGCAGGGCAAAAACAAACCAAATCAAGATAGTTGAACAAAAACCTAGGAGTTAATAGGTAGATCGGCCACCACTTATATCAAATACAGCAGCTGTAGAGAATGTATTTTCTTCTGAAGAAAGCCAACAAATTAAAGATGTAAATTCCTCAACCTCTAGAAATCTACCTCTTGGAACTTTTGACAACATTCTTTGTACATGTTCTTTAGTCATTTGATCCAAAATACGTGTTTTCGCACCCGCTGGAGTAACTGCATTTACTGCTATGTTCTTATCAGCCAGTTCTTTCCCTAAAGACTTGGTTAATGCAATAGCCCCTGCTTTTCCAGCGCTGTATGCACTGGCATTTGCGTTACCGTCTTTTCCAGCAACAGAAGCTACATTAACTATTCTACCATAGTTATTTTTAACCATGTTAGGAACTATTGCTCGACAGCAATTAAATGTTCCCATTAAATTTATATCTACTACTTTTTTCCAGACATCTATATCATAATCCCAAAGAGTTGCTGTTGGACCAGTAATACCAGCATTATTAATTAAAATATCAATATCAGAACTCTTGGTAATTTCTTTTACACAATCCTCAACGGCATGATAATTTGATACATCGACGATGTTTGAGCTTAAGTTTGGATTATTTAAATCTTTTAACGATTTTTCAATCATCTTAGGATCAATATCCCAAATTATAACTTTAGCCCCAGAATTCAAAAATCTTCTTGCAATATCCAGGCCAAATCCCTGAGCTCCACCTGTTATTACTGCAGTCTTATTATTAAAATTAAATGAAATATTATCCATTTAATCACTCGCCAATAAATAATAAGTGATATAAGAAATAAAAGCACCAATTAACCATGAGAAGCTTTGTAAAAATCTCAAATCTGCATTCCAAATTGTTGAGGCGGCAAATATAAATCCAATAATGATTGAATATAAACCTTTGATCTGCCAGCCACCACTGTAAAAGTAAGTTCCTTTTTTTAAATCAGAAAAAATATCTTTTGAGATGTATTCTTTATTTTTAATTAAATAATAGTCAGCGATTATAACCCCAGCTATTGGACCGAAAAAAGATCCTATTGTATCAATTATAGATAATGCTCCTGATTGACTTAAAATTGGAAGCCATAATCCACCAAACACCAAACCGATAATAATAATCAGTAGACCAGAACTTGATTTATCTAAGTTCTTAGGAAAGAAGTTCAATAATGCATTTTGGGTTGGAATATAGTTTGCAATTAAATTGGACGATCCTGAAGCAACTAATATAAAAAAAATTGCAATTACAGTTAAAAAACTATTATCAATCTTACCAATAATATCAGTAGGATTAGTCAATAATTGATCTACTTCTAACATTTTTTTGGCCATGACAATATCTGCACCTATAACAATAAATACTGATGCAAATGAAAAAATAATTAAATTTATTATTAAAGATAGATTACCTTTAAAATTTTCTGAACTATTTTTAACATATCTTGAAAAATCACCTATGTTTAAAATAACAATTGAGAAAAAAGCAAATAATGTTCCTATTAAACTTATTAGAGTTAAAAGATTATCTTTGGAGACAATATTTTCAGTCGATACACTAAGTGCAAATGCACTGATTATTTCCTTTGAATTTTCACCTGCAAGTATAATTAGAAATACTGCTAAACCTATATAAACAAACCAAGCAGAAAAATTTAAAATATATTTTGTAAAGTTTTGACCTTGTTTAAACAAATAGAATTGAATTACTAGAGCAAATATAAAACTAAACCAGTCAATTAGATCCATTCCCATTATAAATAACAGGAACATTTCATTTTCTAAAATAGCATCATTATAATTAAAAATAAAAATTCTTATCAAATATCCAATCGATTTTGAAATAAAGAATGTCTGAATTCCAAACATGAACATACCTACAATGCCTCTTAACATTCCGATATATCTTGCTCCCGCTATTCCAAATGAACTTCTTAAGATTACTGGAAAAGGTAAGCCATATTTTTGTGATGGTTGGCCAATTATATAAGAAAAGATTGCGACTAAAAAGCCTGCAGAGACACATGCTGCCAAAACAATAATTATATTTAAGTCATATACTAAATACAAAGAAGCGATTAACGAAAAACCTATTAAACTTTGAATATTGTTTGCCCAAAAACAAAATATATCTCCACTAGACCAATTTTTATCATTTGGGTTAACTCCAACTATATCCCAATTAGTTAAATGTATATTTGCTTTTTCCTGACTCACTTCCGAGATAATAAACAATTATTTACTACTGTCCATATAACAGTGTTGGTAGCCAAAGCACTATTTTGGGAAATGCTATTATAATAATTAAGCCAATTACTTGAAGGACCATAAATTGCATCATGCCAAGGTAAATATCTTTTAAATCCCACTCAGGCACCACTCCTTTTAAAAAATAAGCAGATAAGGCTACAGGTGGAGACAGCCAGGCGGTCTGAAGGTTAACTGCTACTAAAATCGCAAACCAAATTAAACTAAATTCTAGTGCTTCAATTAGTGGTAAAATTATTGGTACAATTATCATTACAATAGGCACCCATTCTAATGGCCAACCTAATAAAAAAATCATAACCATCACCATTGCTAAAATTAAATATCTATTCATTTCAAGAGATAGAAGAAAATCAGTCAAAACCATTGGAGTTCCTAACCTTGCAAAAACAGCTCCAAAAAAGTTTGATGCGGCAACTAAAACCATTATCAGTGCAGAGATCTCCAATGTTTTAACTAACGCATCTTGTAATTTTGGTAATGACAATTTTCTATAGGCCAGAGCCAGGAGAAGTGAACCAGCAGCACCACATCCAGCTGCCTCTGTAGGTGTTGCAAAACCAAATAATATACTTCCAAGAGCAGCAAATACTAAAGCTGCGGGAGGAACTAATCCTAGAAAAAACTCTATCCAAACAGCCTTCATGCTTTTTGCTCTGAGCTCCTCAGGAACAGTTGGTCCTAACTTAGGATTTATCATACATCTAACTGTTGTATAAGCTGCATATAAACAAGCTAATAAAATGCCCGGTAAAATAGCTGCTGCAAATAAGTCGGTAACAGGGATTTCCATTATTGGACCCATTACAACAAGCATAATGCTTGGAGGAATTAATATTCCTAAAGTGCCTCCAGCTGTAATAGTTCCTGCTGCTAGCTTCACATCATAACCTGATTTATTCATTGATTTTGCAGCCATAATTCCCAATATTGTTACTGAAGCTCCAACAATTCCTGTTGCAGCCGCAAAAATTACAGAAACAAATAAAACTGCATAATATAAAGATCCTCTTACTTTTGCTAACATCATTTGAAAGGCAGAAAACAATCTTTCCATTAATCCAGCTTGTTCCATCATTATTCCCATGAATACAAAGAGCGGTACGGCGGCTAAAGTTTGTTCGGTCATGACCATGGAAAATTGTAGAGTCATCAAATAGAAAACTAACTTTCCAAATCCAAGATAGCCAAAAACAAAACCTAAAAAAATTAACGTAAAAGATATAGGAAATCCTATAAATATTGCGAACAACATTACTCCAATTAATATAAAGCCCAATATGGCTGGATCAATTAAATGAGAAATCATTCTTGTCCAGGCCACCTTCCCTTTGTCATTGCATAATAACTCTTAAGCAATTCTGAAACTCCTTGTACTAATAAAAATATTATACCAAACCATAAACATGATTTTATAGGCCACATATAAGGCATCCATGTTGTATCCATTCCTCTTTCATTTCTCATAATAGATTCTTGGACAAATATTGTTGTCATATAAAGAAATACAATTAAACCTGGAAAATAAAATAAAAGATAAAGCCAAAAATCAATTTTACCTTGAGTTTTGGTTTTAAAATTTCTGTATAAAAAATCTGCTCTTATATGAACACCTTTTGAAAGAGCATAACCAGCACCTAACATAAATAAAGCTCCATATAAAAAACGACTCATGTCGTATGCCCAAATTGTAGGCGCTAAGAAAAGTTTCCTTGCTAAGACCTCATAAACCATTCCTAAAATCAATGGAATTGTTATCCAACAAACAATGTTTCCTATAATTTTATTAAATTTATCTATTGAAACTATTGCTTTTGCCATCCAAGTTGGCATGTCATCAGGCATTTTACCTGATCCTCCACGCCTTTCGGCTATCATTTCATCTGATATATCTAGATTAGTAGGTTTATCTGTCATTATTTAAAAGGGGAAAGCGGGCGACTACCGCCCGCTTCAATAAAGTTTAGTTTACTTCAAAGAATTTGCATAAGCCATTCCTAGCTTAGCATTTGAAGATTGTGCTCCTGACCAAAACGGAACCGCAACATTAGCAAAGTTTACCATTGAGTCGTAAACTTCTTTAAAGAAAGCATTCTCTTTAGAGTTTTTGTCTAAAGTAGCTTTTGCAGCTGCCATGTATTCTGGGAAGTAGTCTGCTGGAGTGTCTTCAAGAATTACACCATGTTTTGTTGTAAGTTCTTTTAGAGCCTCTCCATTTACTTTGATCCTGTAAGCTAAAGATCTCATTAAAGATGCATCTGCTGCAATTTTTAATGAATTTTTCTCATGATCAGAAAGTTTATTATATTTTGATCCATTCATATAAAAGTCAGCATTAACTACTACTTGGTGTAAACCTTGTAGATAGTAATGTTTTAAGACCTTGTGGATACCAAATACCATATCTGGTTTTGGACAACACCATTCAGCTGCATCAATTGTACCTGCTTCTAAAGCTGGTAGAATGTCTCCACCACCCATTGCAACAGACGCAATACCTATGTCTTTGTAAGTTTGACCTGGAATTCCCGGAGGTGTTCTAAATTTGAATGTTCTAAAGTCATCCATATTTTTTATTTTTCTAGGAAACCATCCAAGAGCTTCTGGTCCAACTGGTTGAAGCATAAAACCCTTGATGTCTCTGTCCATTTCTTTCCAAAGTCTATCATAAAGTTGTTCACCACCACCCATCAAGAACCATGATAGGAAAGCAATGTTGTCTATACCTACACCACCACCTGCTACTGGAGATCCAAATAACATAGCCGCAGGATGTTCTCCTGACCAATAGTGAGTCCATGCAAATCCACAATCAATTAATCCTTTGTCTACAGCATCTAGTGTTTCTTTTACACCAACTACTGTTCCAGCAGGCATGATTTCAAATTTTAATGATCCCTGTGTAAGTTTTGTTACGTTGTCAGTAAAATCTCTAAGCATTTTGACTTCGTCACCTTTTGCGTTCAAGACGGTCTGACATTTAAATGTTGTTGCAGCATTGGCACTATTAAAAAGTCCCATTAAAAAAAATACCGCAAATAACGTTGAAATGATTTTTTTCATTTTTCCCTCTTTCTTTGTTAAATTTAACGGTGATATCCTCTCAAAAAAAGACTTTGATTACAAGCGACAAATCACACAAATGTGGAGAAAAATTATTATATTATGTTAAATAATAAAATAAATTTGAGACAATTCTATTATGCAGAACTTTGATTATATTATTATTGGAGCTGGTTCAGCTGGATGTGTATTGGCAAATAGACTTTCAGCAGATCCTAAAAATAAAGTTCTTTTAATTGAGGCGGGAGGAAAAGATACTTATCCTTGGATACACATTCCAGTTGGATATTTTAAAACAATGCATAATCCAAAAGTAGACTGGTGTTTTAAAACTGAGCCAGATGAAACAATGAATAATAGATCTATTAGATATCCAAGAGGAAAAACTTTAGGAGGAAGTTCCTCAATTAACGGACTTTTATGGATTAGAGGGCAAAAAGAAGATTACAATATTTGGAGACAATTAGGTAATACTGGTTGGGGATGGGAAGATGTTTTACCATTTTTTTTAAAATCAGAAAATAATGAGCTAGGAAAAAGTGAATTTCATAACGATAAAGGTCCCATTACTGTTGCAAACAAAAAAATTAATTTAAAATTACTTGATGAATTTCAAAACGCAGCCGAGGAATATGGAATTCCAAAAACAAATGATTTTAATACAGGAGACAATTCTGGTGTTGGTTTTTTTCAATTTACGACAAGTTTTAACAAATCAGGATTAAAATTAAGATGTAGTGCTGCAAAAGGATATTTAAATCCAGTTAAAAAAAGAGCGAATTTAAAAATTATCGTAAATGCGCACGTAAAAAAAATAAATTTTGAAGGAAAAAAAGCTACAGGTGTAAGTTATTATATCGGCGATAAATTAATTACAGAAAAGGTTTCAAAAGAGGTAATACTCTCTGCAGGTTCAATTGGGTCTCCTCATCTTCTTCAGGTATCGGGTATAGGTGATGCTAATAAAATTAAAAATCTTGGAATAGATATAATACATGAGTCAAAAGGTGTTGGTAAAAACTTACAAGATCATTTGATGTTTAGACCTGTTTACAAGGTTAAAAATTTAAAATCTTTAAATAGAAAGGTTGAGAGTCTATTTGGAAAATTCATGATGGGTATGGAATATATTTTTAATCAAAGTGGACCTGTAACAATGGGTGCTAGTCAAGTTTGTGGGTTTGTAAAAAGTGATCCTTCAAGAGCTACACCAAATTTACAATTTCATGTATCACCTGTGAGTACTGATATATTAGGAGTTACCCCTATGCATAATTTTGAAGGTATCACTCCAACAGTTGCAAATATAAGACCTACAAGCAGAGGTGAAATTTCGGTTATTAGTAATGACAGTAGGGTTTATCCAAAAATAAAAATGAATTATTTATCGACAGACGAAGATAGAAGAGTTGCTGCTCAAGGATTGAAAATAGTAAGAAAAATAATGTTAGAAACAGAAACTTTTAAAAAATATGAACCTGAAGAATATAGACCTGGGGTACATATTACCGATGATGAAGAATTAGTAAAAGCAGGTTCAGATTTTACTCAAACAATATTTCATCCTGTAGGAACTTGC
This sequence comes from uncultured Pelagibacteraceae bacterium, assembly GCA_902631595.1. GTDB lineage: Bacteria > Pseudomonadota > Alphaproteobacteria > Pelagibacterales > Pelagibacteraceae > Pelagibacter. The sequence goes on from CACOZH010000006.1 coordinate 32,061, forward strand.
AAAATGGGAAATGATGATATGGCGGTTGTAGACGATTCTTTAAAAGTGAAAGGAGTTCAAAATTTAAGAGTAATAGACGCATCAATAATGCCCAACATTACTTCTGGCAACACTAATGCTCCAACTATTATGATTGCTGAAAAGGGTGCTGATATGATATTGAACGGATAATGTTATCTGAGCAGATCATCATATTTATTCAAATAGTTTTAATTGATTTAGTTTTAGCAGGCGATAATGCAATAATTATAGGGATGGTTGCTTCTCAATTTCCTGCTGAGCAAAGAAAAAAAATAATTTTTTGGGGTATTGGTGGAGCAATTGTTTTACGAATAATACTTACATTATTAACTGCTTATCTTCTTCAAATTCAGGGTTTAAGATTAATAGGAGGATTAGCACTACTTTATATTGTCTATAAACTTTATAAAGATGTAATAAAAACAAACAACGAAGATCAGGCTAATATAAAAGTAGATAACTCAAGTTTTTTTAAAGCTATTACAACAGTATTAATAGCAGATTTTACAATGAGCTTAGATAATGTTTTGGGTGTAGCTGGAGCAGCAAAAGATCATTATATGTTACTTATATTTGGACTATTGTTATCAATTGCCATAATGGCTGTGGGAGCCACATTAATTGCTGGTTGGATAAAAAAATATAAATGGATTGCATGGCTGGGATTAATTGCAATACTGGTTGTTGCTGTTGATTTGATTTATACTGATATAAAACTATTTATTTAAAAATGTATTTGAAAAAATATAACCTTAAAAATAAAACTGCAGTTGTAACTGGAGCTGGTAAAGGTTTGGGTAGAGCATGTGCAATTGCTTTAGCAGAGTCTGGTGCAAATCTGGTCATAATTAGTAGAACTAAAAAAGATTTAGATGAAGTCTCAAAAAAAATTAAAAAATTAAAGTCAAAATGCAAATCTTATGTTTGTGATATTACAAATTATAATGAAATTAAAAAAATTATTAATAGTCAACCAAAAATAGATATATTAATAAATAATGCTGGAAATAATATTCCTGAACATTTTACTCAAGTTAAAACCAAAAATATGGAATACCTTGTAAAGATAAACACAATAGCAACTTTCAATCTTGCTCAGTTGTGTGCGATTAAAATGATAAAAGCAAAAAATAGGAAGAAAATTGGAGGAGCGATAGTAAATATGTCTTCTCAAATGGGTCATGTAGGAGGTCCAATTAGAAGTGTCTATAATATGAACAAGTGGGGTTTGGAAGGTTTAACTAAAGGAATGTCCATAGATTTAGCTAAATATAATATTAGGGTTAATACTATTTGCCCAACTTTCGTTGTCACTCCGATGACTAAAAAATTTTTAAAAAATAAAAAATTCAAAAAAGAAACATTAAATAATATTCCGCTAGGAAGGTTCGCAGAATTATCAGAAGTTGCTTCAGCTACTGTTTTTCTTGCCTCTGATGCTGCATCAATGATTACCGGAACTTCCTTATTGGTTGATGGTGGATGGACAGCTAAATAATGAAAAAATTATTGCTTTTTGTAGCAATTATATTCTCCACAAATGCATTTGCTGTTGAATTTAAAGGTAAGTTTTTACAGGGTCATTTTATAATTGGAATAACAGAACCTGGTTCAAAAATAATTGTAGGTAAAAAAGAAGTAAAAGTCTCTGAAGATGGATACTTCGTTTTTGGAATTGATCGAGATAGAAAATTTGATGTAACCATTACAAAAATTATAAATGGAAAAAAAGAGAAAATAATTAAAAAAGTACTTAAAAGAAAATATAATATTCAAAGAATAGATGGTTTAGAGGAAAGTAAAGTAACTCCTCCTGAGGAAGTTTATCAAAGAATTAAGGCAGAAAATAATAGAATTGGAGAAGCAAGAGCTATCAATTCTGATTTATCTTTTTTTAAAGATCAATTTATTATGCCTGTTGAAGGTATCATCAGTGGTGTTTATGGAAGTCAAAGAATTCTAAATGGTAAACCTAGATGGCCCCATTATGGAATTGATATTGCTGCAAAACAAGGAACTAAAATTAAATCTTCAGGAGCGGGAGTTGTTACAATGGCAGAAGATGATCTTTATTATACAGGTGGTACTGTAATCATGGATCACGGTCATGGTATTTCAACAATATATTCTCATCTCGAAACAGTTATTGTTTCTGTAGGAGATAAAATTAATCAAGGCGATATTATTGGAACTGTTGGGTCAACTGGAAGATCAACCGGTCCACATTTAGATTTTAGAATTAATTGGTTTCAAACAAGATTAGATCCAATGTCAGTACTGCCTGATTTGTAATCAATAGGTCCGCGGTTCGAATCCGTAATATTTATTTTTCTAAAACTATAACTTGATTGGGATAATCTTTAAGTAGTTTTCCATTTATCTTAAAAGGGTTTGGTATGCCATATCTATTATAGGCCTTAACAAATTTTGTTTTTGGACAGTTATATTTTTTTTCAATTTGATTTGCCATACTTTCATCAAATCCATACCCCTTTATATCTATATCCTTCATATTTCTTATATTGTTAATATAAAATGTTAAAGATTTCTTAGTTAAGTAAGCTAGTTTTATCATGTTGTCATCGAGGACATACCCATTTAACATTTTTAAACAATTGCTTTCAGCATAACTTTTGCTACTAAACAACAAACCCAGAACCACAATCCCTAAGATTTTTTTCATATTTAGATTTTAACAATTGATTAATAAAACAACAACCAAAGACCTACAAAAATTAATAAGATCCACCTAATTTATTTAAAATATTTATATATTTATTAATTATTATCTCTCTAAATTTTCCAAATACTACTGCATACATACCATCAAATATTGCACCTACAATCATAAATAAAATTCCAAAATAAATTATCTGGCTTCCAATTGGTTGATTAATATTAATGAATTGAGGAATGAATGCGCCAAGAAATAAAAAGGCTTTAGGATTTGATAAAATTACAATGAATCCTTGTAATATAAATTTTTTATCAAATTTTTTAATTTTCTCAGAATTATCTGAAAGCTCTTTTGATGAAAAACTCAAATAACCAAGTATTATTAAATAAAATGCACCAACTATCCTGACAAATTTAATTAAATCTTCTAGAAAAGGTGAGATTACTTTGAAACCCATTGCAAGAAGTAAAATCAAAATTATTAAACCTAATTGAGTTCCTACAACATTTAAAATACCTGCTCTAGTT
>CACOZH010000007.1 GCA_902631595.1 uncultured Pelagibacteraceae bacterium
AGCCACCTATTAAACTTGGATCATATTTGTAGTTTAATTTTATATTTGTTCCAAAATTAGAAGCTAATTCATCTTTTATTTTTAATATTTCTGTTTCGTTTAATTCTCTGGAGGATGAAAGATCTGCTTTTATTTCACCTCTATTTTTTGAACAAGTATCGATAAAGTCCACAATTATCTTTTCTATATAAAAGAGTCGTCTTTTAGAAATTACAAAGTTTAAAAACGTTTTTAGTAATTTATTTATATTTAATTTTTCTGAAATTAAATCAAAGGCAGCTGCCTGTTGTTCAATTTTGTTTGTTGGATTATTAATAAAATTTTTAACTTCTTCATTTTCTGAAACTAATTTAAGAATAGCTATAGCTTGGTCCTCTACTTCACTTAATGAGCCAGCTTCATTTCCAAGCTCATATAATGCTTGTGAATAACTATTTGTACTTGCAAATGTTACTTTTTGGTCAGTCAATGTGTTCCCTATTTTCTTAAGAATTATTTAAATTTGCCGATTAAATACCACACGAAATTATTCTGTTCAAGTTACAGAATCTAAAAAAAGGTTTATTTTATAGGGTTAATTGAAGCTAATTGGGTCAACATCAACTATTAGTTTTATTCCACTTGTAGACTTATGGATCTTAAGAATTTCAGACAATTTTTTTTGAATATTCATATCTTTTTTAGCTCTAATTAGAATTCTATTTCTGTAATTCTTGTTAATTTTAAATATTGGAGCTTCTACAGGCCCTAGAACTTTACAGTTTAAATTTTTTTTTAATTTTTCTTGTAAGGTAAACGACTCTTTTTTTAATTTATCCTCATCTGGTGATGTAATTATTATACCTATAAATCTTTCAAATGGTGGAAGTGAGTAGTTTTTTCTTAAGATTAATTCCTTCTCTAAAAATAAAAAAGGGTCTTCGTCTGTAATTTGAGAAATTACATCTGAGTTAATATTATAAGTTTGAAAATAAACCTTAGCAGGCATACCAGCTCTTCCAGCTCTTCCAGAAAGTTGGTGATATAGTTGTAGGTTTTTTTCTGCAGCACGTAAATCATGTCCTTGAGATGTTAGGTCAATATCTAACACTACGATACAATTTAAATTGGGAAAATGAAATCCTTTGGAAACCATTTGGGTTCCGATAAGAATATTAATTTTATTTTCAATAATATCATCTAAAATTTTTATTGATGATTTTTTATTCATTGTATCACTAGAAAAGATTACTGATTTATATTCAGAGAAAATAGATTTTACTTCCTCTGATATTTTTTCAACTCCTGGACCAGAAAAGGCTAACTCACATTTTTTTCCATCAACACAATTTCTATCTAGTCCTGTTTTATATCCACAATAATGACAAAGTAATTGATTATTTTTTTTATGAAATACAAGATTAATTGTACAATTGGGACAGGAAAATACAGTTATACATTTTTTACATAATACAAAAGGAGAAAATCCTCTTCTATTTAAAAAAAAAAGAACCTGATCTCCTTTATGTAAGTGAGATTTTACTTTTTCGATTGTCTTTGAAGAAATCCATTTTTGTTTTTCTAAACTGTATTTTTTTAAATCAATTATTTCATGATCTGGCAAGTTTGCATCTTTGTATCTATTAAATATTCGTGAATATTCATACTTCTTTAATTTAATATTATTGTATGTTTCAACCGAAGGCACTGCACTTATAAGATTGATTGGCACATTCTCAAACTTTGCCCTAGAAATTGCCATATCACGTGCATTATAAATAACCCCTTCATCTTGCTTGTAAGACTGGTCATGCTCCTCGTCCACAGTTATCAAGCCTAAATTTTTAAAAGGTAAAAACAGTGATGATCTCGCACCTATAACAACTCTAATTTTATTAGAAGCTAATCCACTCCAGATAATTTTTTTATTTTTTTTTGTAATAGACGAATGCCATATGGCTGGTTTAAATCCAAAAAAATCTATAAATTTTTTTTCAAAATCGTTTGTCAAACCTATTTCTGGTAATAAAATTAATGCTTGATATCCTTCTTCAATTTTTTTCTTAATTGCATTGAAGTATACAATTGTTTTTCCTGATCCTGTAGTTCCTTGAATCACATGTGTCCTAAATTTTTCATCCTTTTTTATTAAATCCTTAAACGCATCATTTTGTTCTTTACTTAATTTATATTTTTCAGATTGTAGTTTTTCATTGAATTTAAGATATTCTTTTTCTTTTAAATCTTCTATTGCTTCACTGCTTAATAAATGAAGCTTCAAAGCCATGCCTTTTGGAACGACATTGTACTCCGAAAACCAATTTATAAATTTTATAAAATTTTCTTTGAGTTTGTTAATAATTAAAATTTTTTTGATTTTTTTAATTTTAAATGTTTTCTTATTTTTTTCTTTCTCAAATTGATTCCACACAACACCTATCGCATCTGTCTTTCCAAATGGAACTAATACGTATGTGCCAACTTCAATCTTTTTATCTGACTCATACGTAAAAGGATGATTAAATATATTAGGTAATAATACGGGTATTTTCATTTAAATTAATTTAAATCTAATAATATAAAATGGATATTAAAGATTAAGAATGAATCTGACGTTTATCAACAGATAATGCCGCTTCTTTGACAGCTTCTGAGAAAGTAGGATGTGCATGACAAGTTCGCGCAATATCTTCTGAGCTTGCACCAAATTCCATAGCAACAGACATTTCAGCAATTAGTTCACCCGCATGAGGGCCTATCATATGAACTCCAAGAACTCGATCAGTTTTAGAATCGGCTAATATTTTTACGAATCCTTCAGGCTCATCAATAGCTTTTGCCCTTGAATTTGCCATGAAAGGAAATTTTCCAACTTTATAATCTACTTTTTTTTCTTTGAGTTGTTCTTCCGTTTTGCCTATAGACGCAACCTCTGGTGAAGTATAAATTACCCCTGGTATTGTATCATAATTTACATGACCAGACTGACCTGCAATAATTTCAGCAACAGCTATACCTTCCTCTTCCGCCTTATGGGCTAACATTGGGCCCTCAATGACATCACCAATCGCAAATATATTTTTAATATTTGTTTGAAAATTATTATTTATTTTAATTCTTCCTTTTTTATCTTTTTCAACTCCGATTTTATCTAAGCTTAAATTACTGGTATTAGGTTTTCTACCGACTGAAACAAGAACTACATCGCAATCAAATTTATTTTTATTACCATTTTCATCAGTCGTATTTACAGTAACTCCATTGTTATTTTTTGAAATTGATTCTACTTTTAGTTTTAAGTTAAAATTAATTCCTTGTTTCTTTAATAATTTTTGGAATTCATTAGATATTTCTTTATCCATACCAGGTGTTATATGGTCAAGAAATTCCACCACTTGGACTTCAGATCCAAGTCTTGACCAAACTGATCCCATTTCAAGACCGATATATCCTCCGCCAACTACGACCAATTTTTTAGGAACCTCTTTTAATGAAAGTGCCCCTGTAGATGAAACTATTTTTTCTTCATCAAACTTAATGCCAGGCAGAGAAACTGGATCAGAACCTGTTGCTATAATAATATTTTTTGTCTCTATCTTTTCTTCTTTATTATCAGCAGATTTTATAGATACTTGATTATTTCCTGTAATTGAACCTGTTCCTTTGAAATAAATAACTTTATTTTTTTTAAATAAAAACTCGATACCTTTAGTTAAAACTGTTACTGCTTTTTCTTTATTCCTCATCATTTTGGGTAGATTGAGTTTTAAAGAACCTACTTCTATTCCAATTTTGTCAAAATTTTTGGCTTTATGAAAATTTTCAGATAAATTTAGTAGACTTTTAGAGGGAATACATCCTACATTTAAACATGTGCCACCCAATGATCCTCTTGACTCTATGCAGGCTGTTTTTTTTCCTAGTTGAGCTAATCTAATTGCACAAACATAACCCCCTGGGCCACCTCCTATAACAACTGCATCAAATTTTTCTGCCATAACTAAATATTTAAAAATAATCTTCTTGGATCCTCTAAATTTTCTTTAACTGTTTTTAAAAAAGAAACTGAGTCTTTTCCATCAATAATTCTATGATCATAAGATAAAGCAAGATACATTACTGGTCTTATTTCTATTTGTCCATTAACAACTAATGGTCTTTCAATTATGTTATGCATTCCAAGCACTCCAGATTGTGGTGGATTCAAAATAGGAGTCGACAGCATTGATCCATAAACTCCACCGTTACTGATGGTAAATGTCCCTCCTTGAAGATCTTCGATAGTTAAATTTCCATCTCTAGCTTTTTCTGAAATTGCTTTAATATTTTTTTCAATATCAGCAAAAGATAGTTCATCTGCATCTTTTAAAACAGGAACTACTAAACCTCGCTCAGTTCCTACAGCAAAACTTATATTATAATAATTTTTATAAATTATATGATCATTATCTACTTCTGCGTTAATACTTGGGTAAAGTTGTAATCCTAGTACACATGCTTTAACAAAAAATGACATAAAACCCAGTTTAATTCCAAATTTTTCTTGAAAATCGACCTGATTGTCTTTTCTCATTTGTATTATAGCGCTCATATCAACTTCATTAAAGGTTGTTAACATGGCAGCAGAGTTTTGAGCTTCTTTTAATCTTGTGGCAATGGTTTGTCTAAGTCTTGTCATTTTCACACGCTCCTCTTGACCTTTTTCTAATTTTCTTTGATTAGGAGAGGGTTTTGAGGACATTAAATTTATTAAATCACCTTTTAGAATTCTACCTTCTTTTCCAGAACCATGAACTTTTGAGATATCAATTTTCTTATCCTGAACAATTTTTCGAACCGCGGGTGATAAATTCAAATTTATATTGGATTTTTGCTTTTCTTCCTTTTTTACCTCATTTTTTAAAATTAGTGGCTCCTCATTGATTTTATCCTCGAAAATTTTTGGCTCCGAGGGTTTAGTTTTTTCAAAATTAACTACATTGGACTTTTCTTCTTTAATTAGTTTATCTTCTTTTTCAATTTTTTCTTCTGGCTTAATTTTTTGTATGTCTACAGCTTCTTTATTTTCTCCCTCTGTAACCAAACCCAGTAAGGCTCCAACTTTTACTGTTTCTCCTTCTTTTGTTTTAATATTTGACAAAACTCCATTTACTGGAGATGGAACTTCAAGATTAACCTTATCAGTCTCTAGTTCTACGATTGGCTCATCAGCTTTTACATTTTCTCCTGATTTCTTTAACCATTTTGAAACAGTGGCCTCTGTAATACTTTCACCTAAAACTGGAACTACAATTTTTTCACTCATTTTATTCAAAAACCTTTTCTATAATTTCTCGTTGCTGAGCTAAATGCCTTTTTGCATAACCAGTTGCTGGTGTAGATGCAAATTCTCTCCCAATATAAGAAATTTTATTATTTTTAGCTTTAATATATTCCAATGTCCAATCAATATAATCTCTCACAAAAAACCATGCTCCCATGTTTTTTGGTTCCTCTTGGCACCAATAAAACTTAGCATTTTTAATGTAAGGTTTTAATTCTTTTGCTAATGATCTTGCAGGAAAAGGATATAATTGCTCAACTCTTAGCAATAAAATGTCATTTCTTTTATTTTTTTCTCTTTCTTCAAGTAAATCAAAGTAAACTTTTCCTGAACATATAATGACTTTATTTATTTCTTTAGAATTTTTAAGTTTTATAAAACCATATTTTTTATCAAGCGCATGATCCCACAAAATTCTATGAAAAGAATTTTTTTTACTAAAATCTTCTAAATTAGAAACGCAATGCTTATGTCTCAAAAGAGACTTTGGAGTCATTATCACTAATGGTTTTCTAAAATCTCTTGTGATTTGTCTTCTTAATGCATGAAAGTAATTAGCGGGCGTTGTTACATTCATTACTTGTAAATTGTCTTTTGCACATAATTGTAAAAATCTTTCTAATCTTGCAGATGAATGCTCTGGCCCTTGACCTTCATATCCATGTGGTAATAACAACACTAATCCTGAAGCTCTGGCCCATTTTCTTTCTCCAGAAGCTATAAACTGATCAATAATTACTTGTGCACCGTTTGCAAAATCTCCAAATTGAGCCTCCCATAGTACTAATGTTTCTGGTTCAACCAAACTATAGCCGTACTCAAAACCTAGAACTGCAAATTCTGACAGTAAACTATCAACTATTTCAAATTGTTTTTGTGATTTTGAAATATTGTTTAAAGGAATATATCTGCTGTTATCAATTTGATTTCTTAAAACTGAATGTCTTTGACTAAATGTTCCTCTGCCAGTGTCTTGTCCTACTAACCTAATTGGATTGCCTTTGATTAGTAAAGAACCAAATGCTAAAGCTTCGGAAGTCGACCAATCTATGTTCTTTCCTGCTAAAACTGATTTATGTCTGTTATTAAATATTTTTGAAATTGTTTTGTGGATGTTTAGTTTTTCATCAATTTTATGTATCTTTTCAGAAATTTTAACTAATTCTTTAGTATCAAATCCACTGACTCCTCTTATATCTTTTCCTTTTTGAGGTTTGTATCTTGACCAGGATCCTTCGAACCACTCGATTTTTGGGTTATAATCTTTAGCTGTTTGAAATTGCTGATCTAATAAGTTTTTAAAATCAGATTTGAGTTTTTCAAAATCTTCTTTTGAGATAATATTTTCATTTATTAATTTTTCTCCATATATACTTAGGCTTGTATTATGAGACTTGATTTTTTTATACATAAGTGGTTGTGTAAATGATGGTTCATCTCCTTCATTGTGGCCAAATCTCCTGTAACAAATTAAATCTATTACAACGTCTCTATTAAATTGAAGTCTAAACTCTGTTGCTATTCGAGCACAATATACGACTGCTTCGGGGTCATCTGCATTTACATGTAGTATTGGTGCCTCTACCATTTTAGCAACATCTGATGGATATGGTGACGATCTTGCAAAACGAGGACTTGTTGTAAATCCAATTTGATTATTAACAATTATATGAATAGTACCACCTGTATTATGACCTGGAAGACCTGACATAGCAAAACACTCTGCAACAATACCTTGTCCAGCAAAGGCAGCGTCTCCATGTAGTAGTATTGGAATTACTTTTTTCCTTTTAGTATCTTTGTGAAAAAATTGCTTTGCTCTTGTTTGTCCTAGAACAACTGGGTTAACTGCTTCTAAATGAGATGGGTTATCAGTTAGACTTATATGAACAGAATTTCCATCAAACTCTCTATCTGAGGAGGCACCCAAATGATATTTTACATCACCAGTGCTATCTTTAGATATATCTCCGTATTCACCTGCAAATTCATTGAAAATTCTTTTATATGATTTTTGTAATAGATTAGCTAGCACATTTAATCTACCTCTATGTGGCATACCTATTTTTAATTCTCTAACAGCATACTGACCACCTATTTTTATAATTTGCTCCAAAGCAGGAATTAAAGACTCTCCACCATCTAATCCGAATCTTTTTGTGCCAACATATTTCTTTGCTAAATATTTTTCAAATCCTTCTGCTTGAATTAGTTTATTTAAGATCGCTATTTTTCCATTTTTTGTAAATGAGATTCCTTTTTCATCTAATTCAATTCTATCTCTAAACCATTTTCTTTCCAGAGGATCTGAAAGATGCATAAATTCATATCCGACTGATGCACAATAAGTCTTCCTTAAGAATGATAATATTTCTCTTATAGATGAATAATTTTTATTAATTGTACCATTTAAAAAGATTGGTTTATCATAATTATCTTTTTTAAATCCATAAAAATCTGGATGTAATTCGTCAAGATAATCTGTTTTTGACAAGCCCAGAGGGTCAAGTTTTGCTAGTAAATGTCCTCTAATTCTATAGGCTCTTATTAATGCTATTGCTTTAATTGACTCATTGTTTGACTCTTTAAAATCTTGTGTAATTTTAACATCTTTTGTGTCAGAACCATTTACGCTTTGTTTAAAAATTTCATTTTCTAGTTGTTCAGAATGAATTTTAGATTTTTTACCCCATGATGGGCCTTCTAACTCTCTAAGCGCAACAGAAGTTTCTTCCTTCAGGTTATCAAAATAGTTTTTCCATTCATCAGATAAATTTGGTTCTTTATTAATGTACTTAAGGTACATTTGCTCAATAAAACTGCTGTTAGACTTACTTAAAAAGGAAGTCTCTTCAAATTTTCGATTACTGGAAATGCTCATTTTATATTACTATATTGAGGATATATAAATTTTTCAATTAGACAATTTGTTAAGAAGTGTTTTTCCTATTTCTGCAGGAGAATTTGCTATTGTTATTCCTGCTTCTTCCATGGTTTTTATTTTTTCAATCGCACCACCTTTTCCTCCAGAAATTATGGCACCTGCATGGCCCATTCTTCTTCCAGGTGGAGCGGTCACTCCAGCTATAAATCCAACTATTGGTTTTTTGATTTTATGGTTTTTAACAAATTCAGATGCTTCTTCCTCTGCCGTCCCACCTATTTCCCCTATCATTAAAATAGACTCTGTCTCGGTATCATTCAAAAATAAGTCTAAACAATCTATAAAATTCGTTCCATTAATTGGATCCCCACCAATACCTATACATGTTGATTGACCGAGACCATTTTCCGTTGTTTGAGCAACAGCTTCATAAGTTAAAGTTCCAGATCTAGATACAATACCAACTGAACCTTTTTTGTGAATATTGCCCGGCATGATTCCAATTTTACATTCACCTGGTGTTATGATGCCAGGGCAATTAGGTCCTATTAATCGTGAATTAGAGTTAAATAATTTTTGCTTTACTTTAAGCATATCTAAAATTGGTATTCCCTCTGTTATACAAACAATGAGTTCCATTGAAGCATTGATTGCTTCAATTATAGCGCTGGCAGCAAATTTTGCTGGAACATAAATCATGGTAGCATTAGCCCCAGTTTCATTTTTTGCTTCTTTTACTGTATTGAAAACTGGTCTTTCTAAATGCATTTGACCCCCTTTTTTTGGAGTAACACCTCCGACAAGATTGGTTCCATATTTAATAGATTGCTCTGAATGAAAGGTGCCATGTGATCCTGTAAATCCTTGGCATATTAATCTCGTATCTTTATTAATCAAAACTGACATTATTTTATTTCATTTACAATTTTCTGTGCTGCGTCAGATAAATCTGATGCTGAAATTATTTCTAAACCAGAATTATCCAGAATTTTTTTTCCCTCTAAATAATTTGTGCCTGCTAATCTTACAACTAAAGGCACATTAATTTTGATTTCTTTTGCTGCATCAACAACCCCCTGAGCAAGGACATCGCATCTCATTATTCCTCCAAAAATATTAATTAAAATCCCTTTTACATTTTTGTCAGATAAAATAATTTTAAATGCTGCAGAAACTTTTTCCTTTGATGCTCCTCCGCCAACATCCAAAAAATTTGCTGGCTCTTCTCCATGTAACTTTATTATATCCATGGTTGCCATAGCTAAACCAGCTCCGTTAACCATGCATCCAATGCTTCCGTCTAATTTTATATATGCTAAATCATATTTACTAGCCTCAATCTCTGTTGGGTCCTCCTCATTTTGATCTCTTAATTCTAAAATTTCTGGTTGTCTAAAAATTGAATTATCATCAAAGTTCATTTTAGCATCTAAACAAAGTAAATTATTTTCTTCCGTTAATATTAATGGATTTATTTCAACTAAATTTGCATCTGTAGAAATAAACATTTTGTATATTGATTTTATTAATTTAATTCCCTGTAAAGATGTTTTGTCGTCTAAATTAAATATCTTAATAATTTTTTTGCAATCTTCTTCTTTTATATCATCAAATAACTTTACTTTTGTAGTTATAATTTTTTCTGGATTAGATTTAGCAACCATTTCAATATCCATACCTCCTTGATCGCTAGATATAAAAGCAATTTTTGAACTTGTACGGTCAACTAAACAAGATAAATAAAACTCTCTTCTTATATTTGAAGATTCCTCTACATAAAGCCTTTTTACTTCTTTTCCAGATGGTCCTGTTTGATGTGTAATCAAAACTTTGCCCAGCATTTCTTTAGAAGCTAATGTTAAATCTTGAATGTTATCTAGTATTTTTACTCCACCAGCTTTTCCTCTTCCACCGGCATGAATCTGCGCTTTCAAAACATACTTTTGTGTTCTAAGTTTTTTTGCTTTTTCTATAATTTCTTCAGTTGTAAATCCAAAAACTCCATTTGGCACAGGTGCACCATATTTTTTTAAAATTTGTTTAGCCTGATGCTCGTGTATATTCATTTACTTTAAATCTGGATCAATAGTAGTTGCAACATCCCAAAGTTTTTTTACAGCTTCGACAGAACGATTGAATTGATTTCTTTCTTTTTCATCAAGTTCTATTTCTTCAATTTTTTCAACTCCATTTTTACCTAAAACGACCGGTACACCTGCATAAATATTTTTGAAACCGTACTCTCCATTCAATTGAACTGCGCATGGCAATATTTGTTTTGAATTATTTAAATATGCTTCTGCCATTTGAACTCCTGATGCTGCCGGTGCATAGAATGCTGAACCTTTTTCAAGAAATTTTACTATTTCTGCACCACCATCTCTTGTTCTTTGATTAATGCTTTCTAATTTTTCTTTTGATATTTTTCCCTCTTTAATTAAATCTAACATAGGTTTTCCTAAGACCTTTGTAAATCTTGGAAGAGGTACCATCGTGTCTCCATGCCCTCCCATTACAGTTGCCTCTATATCTTTTACAGGAACATCTAATTCTAGGGATAAAAATAATTTGAATCTAGAGCTGTCTAAAATACCAGCCATTCCAACCACTTTGTTTACGGGTAATCCGGAGTATTTTTGTAACGCCATTACCATTACATCTAATGGGTTAGTTATACAGATTATAAATGCACCTGGAGAGTGATTTTTTATACCTTGTGCAACTTGTTTGATTATTTTTAAATTAATTCCTAGTAAATCGTCTCTACTCATGCCAGGTTTTCTAGGAACTCCAGCTGTTATTATAATTACATCAGAATTTTTAATATCCTCATATTTATCAGTCCCACTTAATTTAACATTAAAACCATCTACAGATGAAGATTGAGCAATATCCAAGGCTTTTCCTTTTGCTATACCGCTCGCTACATCAAATAATACAACTTCATTAACTAATTCTTTTATTCCAATTAAATGTGCTAATGTTCCTCCTATTTGACCTGCTCCTATTAAAGATATTTTGCTCATTTATTTCCTTGTTATGATTTACTTCATTGTAGGCATAACAAATTCTGGGTTCGATCTAACACCAGAGGGCCACCTTGAAGTTATTGTTTTTAATTTTGTATAAAATCTTACTCCTTCAGGACCGTGCATATGCTGGTCTCCAAATAAAGATCTTTTCCATCCACCAAAACTATGAAAGGCGACTGGCACAGGGATTGGAATATTAATTCCAACCATACCAACTTTGATTTTACTTGCAAAAGTTCTACCCACATCTCCATCTCTTGTATAAATACTTGTGCCATTTCCAAATTCGTGGTCATTGATTAATTTTGTAGCCTCATCAAAATCTTTAGCTCTTACAACCGATAAAACTGGTCCGAATATTTCTTCTTTATAAATTCTCATGTCTTTTTTTACATTATCAAATAAACAGCCACCTATATAAAAACCATTTTCATAGCCCTGAAGTTTGATATTTCTACCATCAACAACTAAATTAGCTCCCTCTTTCACTCCTAAATCGACATAGCTCTTAACTTTTTCCAGATGTTCTTTAGTTACTAAAGGTCCCATCTCTGAGTATTTGTCCATGCCTGGCCCGACTTTTAATGCTTCTACTTTTTTTGCTAATTTGTTAACAAGTTTATCTCCAATATTACCAACAGCTACGGCAACTGATTGGGCCATACATCTCTCTCCAGCAGAGCCATAAGCAGCTCCCATTAATCCATTTACAGCTTGATCAAGATCACAATCTGGCATTACAACACAATGATTTTTAGCACCTCCTAACGCTTGAACTCTTTTTTCATTTTTTGCAGCAGTTTCATAAATATATTTTGCAATAGGAGTTGATCCTACAAAACTAACAGCTTGTATGTCTTTACTAGACAATATTGCATCTACAACCGCTTTGTCTCCATTTACTACATTTAGAACACCCTCTGGCAATCCAGCTTCTGTAAATAATTCAGCTAATCTAATTGAGCAGGATGGATCTTTTTCTGAGGGTTTTAATATAAATGTATTTCCGCACGCTATAGCCATTGGAAACATCCACATTGGTACCATTGCTGGAAAATTAAAAGGAGTTATTCCGGCACAAACGCCTAGCGGCTGTCTTATTGACCAACTATCAATCTCAGTTCCAACATTTTCTGTAAATTCACCTTTTAACATTTGAGGAATTCCACAAGCAAACTCTACAACTTCTAAACCTCTGGTAAGTGAACCTTTCGCATCGTCATAAACTTTACCGTGTTCTGAAACAATTAGTTTAGTTAGTTCATCAGAGTTTTTTTCAATCAACTCTTTATATTTAAATATAATTCTTGCTCTTTGTATTGGTGGTTTTGATGACCAAGCAAAGAATGCTTTTTTTGCATGTTCAACAGCTTTGTCTAAATCAGATTTTGTACCTAATAATACTTCTGACTCCTGGTTTCCAGTCGCAGGATTAAATACTTTACCTTTTCTTTTTGAGTCTCCTGAAACAACTTTACCATTAATGTAATGTTGTATTAAATTCATTGAATTTATTTAATTATATAATCAGCTAGTTGCAAGCATTTTTTTAATTTCAGCGATAGCTTTAGCTGGATTCAATCCTTTTGGGCATGCATTAGTACAGTTCATAATTGTGTGACATCTATAAAGTTTCAATTCATCTGCAACTTTTTTTAATCTTTCTTTTCTATCTTCATCTCTACTGTCAATAATCCATCTATATGCTTGTAATAAGACTGCGGGACCTAAATATTTATCTCCGTTCCACCAATAGCTTGGGCAAGAGGTTGAACAACATGCACACATAATGCATTCATATAAACCATCCAATTTTGATCTATCCTCTTTAGTTTGATAATGCTCATTATTGTCGGACTTTTTTGTTGTTTTCAACCATGGTTGAACTGACTCGTATTGTTTATATAGTGTACTCAAATCTCCAATAAGATCTTTTAATACTTTTAGATGAGGTAATGGATATATATTTATATCTCCCTTTATTTCTGAGTGCGGTTTTGTACAAGCTAAACCATTTTTACCATCCATGTTCATTGCGCAAGAACCACAAACGCCATGTGCACATGATCTTCTGTAGGCTATTGATGGATCGATTTCATTTTTGATTTTATTTAATAAGTCCAAAACCTTTGATGGACAGTTATCCATATCAACTTCATAAGTGTCTATTCTTGGATTTTCACCGGTTGAAGGATCCCATCTGTAAATATTTACTTTTCTTAAATTTTTTGAGCCAGTTTTATCTTTAAAATAATATCCTTTTTTAATCTTAGAATTTTGAGGAAGATTAATTTGAACCATCAATAAACTCTTTCTTGTGGTGGAAAATATTGAACATCATTAGATAAAGTAGACTTATGAACTTCTCTATAAGCAATTTTTGATTTTTTTCCATCATACCAAGATAATGTATGTTTCATGTAATTTTGATCATCTCTTTTTGGATAATCTTCTCTAGCGTGAGCACCTCTACTCTCTTTTCTACTATAAGCAGAGTCCATCGTAGTTACTGCCTGTCTTATCAAATTGTCAAATTCTAGAGTTTCTACTAAATCTGTATTAAATATAAGGGATTTATCTTTCACATTTACTGTATCCAAATCTTTAAATGGCTTTCTAATTTGTTCAACACCTTCTTTTAAAGTTTTTTCAGTTCTAAATACTGCACATTTGGACTGCATAGTTTTCTGCATTGAGATTCTAAGATCAGCAGTTTTATTATCTCCACTTCCATTTCGAAGTTTATCAAACCTATCCAAACATTTTTCAGTTTCAGAATTTGGTATTTCTTCATGCGGCATTCCTGGTTTAATTAATTCTGATGCTCTTTTAGCTGCGGCTCTACCGAAAACTACTAGATCAATTAAAGAGTTTGATCCTAATCTATTTGCACCATGCACTGAAACACACGCAGCTTCTCCTATCGCCATGAGTCCTGGGACAGTTTTTTCTGAGCCGTTTAATGTTAAAACTTCAGCTTTGTAATTAGTTGGAATTCCTCCCATGTTATAATGAACTGTGGGTACAACAGGTATTGGTTCTTTAGTTACATCTACGTTTGCAAATAATCTTGAGGACTCAGCAATTCCAGGCAATCTCTCATCAATAACTTTTGGATCTAAGTGGTCCAAATGAAGATGAACATGATCTTTTTCTTTACCTACCCCTCTGCCTTCGTTAATTTCTATTGCTATAGATCTACTTACTACATCTCTTGAAGCTAAATCCTTTGCTTTAGGAGCATATTTTTCCATAAATCTTTCACCTTTTGAATTTAATAAATAGCCACCTTCACCTCTTACTCCTTCTGATATCAAAGTACCGTGCCCATAAATACCGGTAGGATGAAATTGAACAAACTCCATATCTTGTAATGGTAGGCCTGCTCTAAGAACCATTGCATTTCCGTCTCCTGTACAAGTATGAGCTGATGTGGCAGAATAATACACTTTTCCATATCCACCTGTTGCGATAATTGTAATATGAGATCTAAAACGATGCATAGTCCCATCATTTAAATTCCACGCAATTAAACCTTTACATTCTCCGTCCTTCATTAAAAGATCTAACGCAAAATATTCTATAAAAAACTCGGTATTATGTTTTAGTGCTTGACCATAAAGTGTATGAAGAATTGCATGTCCAGTTCTATCAGCAGCTGCACAGGTTCTTTGCACAGTTCCATTTCCATAATTTTTTGTCATTCCACCAAAAGGTCTCTGATAAATTTTTCCATCTTCAGTTCTACTAAATGGAACTCCATATTGTTCTAATTCAAGAACTGCCCTTGGAGCTTCTTTGCATAAATATTCGATAGAATCTTGATCTCCAAGCCAGTCTGATCCTTTAACAGTATCATACATATGCCAGCGCCAATCATCTTCACCCATATTTCCTAAAGCGGCAGAAATTCCTCCTTGTGCGGCTGAAGTATGGCTTCTAGTTGGAAATACTTTTGAAATACACGCAGTTCTTAGACCAGCTTCACTCAAACCTACAGCCGCTCTTAATCCAGAACCACCAGCTCCTAAAACAACAACGTCATAATCGTGATCTATGATTTTATATGAACTCATAATTTATAACTTATAGACTGTAAATATGGTAATAGTAGGAATAATTAAAGATGACAAATAAACCATCATATTCGCAAATTTTCTTGTTTTTTCGTTGATAATGTAATCCTCAAATATTTCACTTATACTAAGCGCTGAATGAAAAAAGGTAATTAGGATGAATATAGAAAAAATTGTACCAGAGACTTGATTTGAAAAAAATTCAGCTATATCTTGATAATCTTTATCATATATAGATACAAAGTTTACCAAAAACCAAACCATAAATGGAACCATAAGAAGTGAACTAATTTTTAGCAGTAACCATTTTTTTGTCGCACTTATCATTAAAGTAATATTCCTCTTATTGAGAATAAAATTATTGTAATTAATATTGAACCTAAAATTACTAAAACTCCAGTAATCTTGGAAGTTTTTAATTCAAAACCATAACCTAAATCCCAAAACCAGTGTCTTATCTCACTTAATATCTGAAATGAGTAAGACCAGATAAAACTAATTATAAAGAATTTACCAAAAAAAGAGTTAAAAAAAATAAACATAATTTTATAATTTTCATTACCTAATAAAAGTGACCATATCCAAATACATACTAGTGATAAGATTAAAATATTTACTACTCCAGTAATTCTATGTGAAATTGAAACTAAAGACGAAATATGCCAATTATATATTTGAATATGTGGTGATAATGGGTTTTCGCTCATTTTTTCATTTTAACATAAGCCTCAGCTATTTCTACTGCATTTAAAGCAGCGCCTCTTAATAAATTGTCCGAAACTATCCAAAGATTTACAGCCTTCTTATTTGTATTATCCTCCCTTATTCTTGAAATAAAGGTTTCGTTTTTACCTTCAGCTTCAACTTGTGTTATATATCCTCCGTCTTCAATTTCATCAATTACTTTGCATCCATCAGCGTTAGATAATAAAGATTTTATTTTTTTTAATGTAAAATCCTTTTCAAACTCAACATTTAATGACTCTGCATGAGAAATTAAAACTGGAATTCTTACACAAGTAGCTGTTACATTTATTTTTTCATCTAGTATTTTTTTTGTTTCTTTAAT
The DNA here is from genome assembly GCA_902631595.1 of uncultured Pelagibacteraceae bacterium. GTDB lineage: Bacteria > Pseudomonadota > Alphaproteobacteria > Pelagibacterales > Pelagibacteraceae > Pelagibacter. The sequence continues at coordinate 16,364 of CACOZH010000007.1, forward strand.
CATTTTCAGTTCTTCTTTTGTATAACCACTATCTGAAAATACATCAATATGTGGAATTGCATTAAATGCAATTTGTTTTGTAAAATTTTTAGAGTGGATCTTTGTATTATTTAAAGCAAGTTTTGTTTGATGTATAAGCTCATCCATTGGACCTTTTCCAGCACCAGAAACTGATTGATATGTTGATACAACTATTCTTTTAATTATAAAATTATCATGTAGAGGCTTTAGAGCAATCACCATTTGAATAGTTGAACAATTTGCATTTGAAATAATATTTTTTTTAATATTTTTTAAATCTTTAGAATTCACTTGTGGTACAATAAGTGGGACCTCAGGATCCATTCTAAAATGACTCGAGTTATCAATTACAATTGAATATTTTGCAGCTTTTTCAGCAAATTTTTCAGCGACTTTTCCCCCTGCAGAAAAAAAAGATATATCGCATTTAGAAAAGTCAAATTTTTCCAAATTTTCTACAGTGTACTCTTTATTTTTAAATAAGATTTTTTTTCCTGAGCTTTTTTCTGAAGCTAATAGATATAGGTTATCAAAAGAAAAATTTTTTTTCTCTAAAACTTCAAGAATTTTTCTCCCAACGTTACCGGTTGCTCCGACTATACTTATATTCATGGTAATTATGTGATGTTATACTAGATGAATGGTAAATCACAAACTTTTCCATCACACATCTTGCTATTTATCTCAATTTTGATGCTTTGTGACAATGACCAGAATGGCTTATTAATCATTGCTATTCCAATCACTTTATTAAAGTGAGGTGAAAAACAAGCTGATCTTAGTTCTCCAATAATATTATCTTTATCATCTTTAACTTTTAATGATTTTGTAAGGCTTATTTCATTTGTATCTATAATTAATCCTACTAGTTTTCTTTTAATGCCATCTGATTTAATTTTTTTTAACTTTTCTTTTCCTAGAAAGTTTACATCTGTCTCAAGATTAACATATTTGTCAAAACCACATTCTAATGGATTATCAAACATATCCATGTCATTTCCATAAGACAAAAGTCCACTTTCGATTCTCTCAATAAGATTTGGACAGCCTGGTTTTACATCAAATTCTCCTCCAATTTCAAATAAATGGTCATAAAGTTCCAAGCCAGATTCTGTATTTTCTACATATATTTCATAACCTCCCTGTTTTGACCATCCTGATCTAGCAATCAAATGTTTTGTTCCTTTAAAATCATAAAAATCAAAACCGAAAAATTTTAATTGTTTAATTTTTTCTCCAAAAACTTTTTCCATAAGTCCAAAGGATTTTGGACCCTGAACTGCCATAATATCAACATTTGGTTCAGAAATTTCTACATCAAAATTGTTACCAATTGCTAAGCCTTTGGCGAATAATATTACATCTGAGTCAGCGATAGATATCCACCATCGATCCTCACTTAATTTTAAAACAACTGGATCATTTATTATTCCTGCATTATCGTCGATAATAGGACAATAGTAGCATCTACCAATTTTTGATTTGGATAGATCTCTACAAGTCATTAGTTGGACTAATTTCGCAGAATCTTGACCGCTTATTTCAACTTGTCTTTCTCCAGCTACGTCCCAGATTTGAACATTTTTTTTTAAATGATGGTATGATTCTTCTAACGAACCAAATGCTGCAGGTAATAGCATATGATTGTATGTAGTATATGCTGTAACACCTTGTTTTTCTATACGAGAGGTATATGGAGTACTCCTTAATCTTCTAGATTTAGCAACAGAGAAATTTTTCATTAATTTAATTCCTTTGCAATTTTTCTTAATTCAAATTTTTGAATTTTTCCAGTTGATGTTTTTGGTAATTCACGAAAACTTATTTTTTTTGGAACTTTAAAACCAGCTAAAGTTTCTTTGCAAAAAGAAATTAATTCTTTTTCGGAAACTTCTATGTCTTTAACTTTTTCAATGAATGCACATGGGACTTCTCCCCACTTTTCATCCGATTTTGCAACAACGGCAGCAATAGATACTGCAGGGTGTTTGGCTAAAGTATTTTCTATTTCAATTGAGGATATATTCTCTCCACCAGAAATAATAATATCTTTTGATCTATCCTGAATTTTTATATATCCATCTGGATGCATTACTGCCAAATCTCCAGAGTGAAACCAGCCATTTGCCATTGATTTTGTAGTTGCTTCTTTGTCTTTAAAATAACCTTTCATAACTACATTACCTCTAATCATAATTTCACCCATAGACTTTCCATCTTTGGGCACGGGTTTCATTGTTTCAGGATCTATAACCTTTACATCTTCTGTATTTGGATATCTGACCCCTTGTCTTGCCTTGATTTCATTTTGTTTGTCTTCATCTAATGAATTCCATTCATCATTCCATGCGCATTGAGTTACATGTCCATAAGTCTCTGTAAGTCCATAAACATGCATTACCTCAAATCCCAATGCTCTCATTTTTTTAAATATAATGCTTGGTGGGGGAGCGCCGGCGGTAAGAACATGAACTTTATTATCTAGTTTTTTTTGCTCAGATAATGATGCTCCGGTAATCATATTCAATACTATAGGAGCGCCACCGAAATGAGTAATTTTGTGTTTTTTTATTAATTCGAATATTTTTTTAATATCTATTGCTCTTAAACAAACAGTTTTGCCGTTTAACATAGGTATTGTCCAGGGATATCCCCAGCCATTACAATGAAACATTGGAACAACTGTCAAGAAATTTAATCTATTAGGCATATTCCACGCTACCGCACTTCCAGTCGACATAAGATAAGATCCTCTATGGTGGTAAACTACTCCTTTAGGATTGCCAGTAGTACCCGATGTATAGTTTAAAGATATTGCTTGCCATTCATCTTTTGGTCTTTGCCAAATGTAATTTTCATCACCTGTATTTAAAAATTCTTCATACTCACGTTCGCCAATTTTTTTCAATAACTTTTGGTCAGCAAATTCATCTTGAACATCAATAATTATTGGTTTTTTTTCAACTGTTTCTAGTGCTTTTTCAATTATTGAATGTAGTTGTCTATCCACGATAAATACTTTGGCTTCGCTATGATTTAAAATGTAAGATACTGTTTTTGCGTCTAATCTTACATTTATTGTATTCAGAACAGCTCCTGTCATAGGTACAGAGTAATGTGCCTCAAAAATTTCGGGTGTGTTAAAAGCCATTACTGAAACGGTATCTCCTAAACCTATTCCAGCTTTTTCCAATGCGCTAGCAAATTTAGTACACCTTTTATATACATCCGTCCAACTATAACTTCTAGTCTCATAGACTAAGGCTTCATAGTTTGGGTAAATATCCTTTGCTCTCTCTAAAAAACTTAAAGGTGTTAGCGGAATAAAATTTGCATCATTTTTATCTAAATGTGTTTCGTAGTTGTTCATATTAATTGAATTTAAATTTCATTATATAATCACTACCAGAAACAGCAGTTTTAAAATGATTTTCGGCTCTAGGCAAAACTCTTTTAAAATAAAAATTTGCAGTTTGAATTTTATCCTCATAGAAATTTTTATTATTTTTGTAGTCTTCAAAGCAAACTTCTAATACCTTTATCCAAGAATGAGCAATTGAGACAAAGCCTAAAGCTTTTAGATAATCATTACATGCTGCGCTTGCATCATCTTTTGAATTTTGCAATTTATCTTTAATCCAAGCCGTAAACTTATTTAAAAATTCTAAACTATTATTAAAATCATCAATAAATGGTTTAATTCTCTCATCATTTTTCTTAAAGTCATTTTTTATCATATTTAAGTATTTATCAATTACATCGCTATTTTTATTAATTAATTTTCTAAATACTAGGTCTAGCGCTTGGACTGAATTTGTGCCTTCATATATAGGAGTAATTCTATTATCTCTATAAAGTTGCTCAATTCCTTGATCTTTTGTATATCCATAGCCACCGAAAACTTGCATTGCATCGCTTGTAATTTCCATACCAAGATCGGTGAACATTGTTTTTACAACTGGCGTCATTAAAGAAACAAAGTCAGATGCTTCTTTTTTGACATTTTCATTTTGATGATAAAGGCTAACTTCAGTTTGTTGTGATAACCAAAAGCACAAGGCTCTTTCACCTTCTATAATAGATTTCATATTAAGAAGAGATCTCCGAATATCAGCATGTTCAATTATTAAATCTGCACCATTTTGAGATTTACTATTATTTGCTTTTCCTTGTTTTCTCTCTTTTGCATAGCTTAATGAATTTTGATAAGCTATTTCAGAAATTCCTAGACCTTGTATACCCACAACAATTCTCTCAAGATTCATCATAGTGAACATTGAATTTAAACCCTTGTTTTTTGGACCTATCATGTAGCCGACAGCATCATCAAAGTTTAAAACACATGTCGCTGACCCTTTAATACCCATCTTGCTTTCTATAGAACCTGTTGAAATTCCATTTCGTTGACCTAAAGAACCATCATCGTTCACTTTATATTTTGGAACTAAAAATAAACTTATTCCTTTTGTTCCTTTTGGTGAGTCCGTTGATCTTGCAATAACCAGATGAATAATATTTTCGGTCAAATCATGATCACCAGATGTAATAAATATTTTTTGTCCATTTAATTTAAATGTTCCATCGCTTTGCTCTTCAGCCTTAGTTTTGAGTAATCCGAGGTCTGTACCACATACTGGCTCTGTTAAACACATAGTGCCACTCCATTTTCCCTCTACTATCTTAGGTAAATATTTATTTTTAATTTCCTCAGTAGCATGATGATTAATACAATTGTAGGCACCAATACTTAATTCACTGTACAATTTAAAAGATAAACTTGCAGAGGATAGCATTTCATCAAAAAATGCACTTACTGTTTTTGGCATTCCTTGGCCACCATATTTTGGATCACAAGATAGAGAGGTCCATCCATCTTCAATAAATTTATTATAAGCTTCCTTATAGCCGGGTGGAGTTCTTACTACTCCATTTTCTAAAATAGTAGGGTTTTCGTCTCCTATTTTTGCTAGAGGCAAAATTATATTTTGGTTTATTTTAGCTGCCTCATCTAATATATTTTTTACAAGTTCAGAATTTACTTCTTTATATTTTTCAATTTCATTATAATTTTTGTTGTTTCTTAATTTATCAAAAAGAAACATCATATCTTGAACTGGAGCAGTATAATTTGGCATTTGAGAACCTTAAAATAAATGAATAATCATTGCAATTTTGAAATTATCGCATCACCCATTTGAGATGTGGATACTTCTTTTTTTCCTTTAGAAATTAAATCTTTTGTTCTTAAACCATCATCTAATACATCTTGAACAGCTTTTTCAAGAGCATTTGCCTCTTTATCCAAATTAAGAGAATATCTTAATGCCATAGCAAAACTTAAGATGGTTGCAATAGGGTTAGCAATACCTTTGCCTGCAATATCTGGTGCTGAACCATGAATTGGTTCATACATTGCCCTCATTTCTCCCTCTTTATTTTTAGCACCTAAGGATGCAGATGGTAAAAGTCCAAGAGAACCTGTTAACATGGAAGCTTGGTCAGAAAGCATATCGCCAAATAAATTGTCCGTAACAATTACATCAAATTGTTTTGGCTTTCTTAAAAGTTGCATTGCACAATTATCAGCTAACATATGATTAAGTTCTACATCTTTGAATTCTTTTTCATGTAATTCTTGCACTTCTTCTCTCCAGAGTAACCCCGCTTCCATAACATTTGATTTTTCGCATGATGTAACTTTATTTTGTCTTTTTTTTGCTAGATCAAAAGCAACTCTTGCAACTCTTTGAATTTCACTCGATGTATAAGTATGAGTGTTAATTCCTTTTCTCTCTCCATTATCAATTGGCTTAATACCTCTAGGTTCACCAAAATAGATTCCTCCTGTAAGTTCTCTTACTATCATAATGTCTAAACCTGACACTATTTCAGGTTTAAGTGTTGATGCTTCAACAAGTTGTTTGAAACAAATTGCTGGCCTAAGATTTGCAAAAAGTTTTAACTCTTTTCTTAATTTCAAAAGTGCTCTCTCTGGTTTTTTTGAAAACTCTACATTATCCCATTTGGGTCCTCCCACAGCTCCAAGTATAACTGCCTCTGACTCTAAAGCTTTATAAAATACCTCATCAGTAATTGGTGTTCCATATTTATCATAAGAAACTCCTCCAGCAAGATCCTCGTCGACTTCAAAATCTAAAGATTTATTTTTATTTAACCAAAGTATAATTTTTTTTACTTCAGCAACAACCTCGGGACCAATACCATCCCCTGGTAGAAGTAAAAATTTTCTTTTTTTAATTTTAATCATTAAAAATCCAAGGCTTTGAATTTTTCAAATTTTTTTCAAAGGAAGTTATTTTATCCTTTTTTTCTAATGACAAAGCAATATCATCTAAGCCTTCTAAGAGACATTTTTTTTTAAACGAGTCAATTTCAAATTTTATTTCATTATTACCAAAAATTATTTTTTGTTCCACTAAATCAATTTCTATCTCCTCTTTTCTATTTGAATATTGTGATATCTCTTTTATTTTTTCCTCATCTAGAATTATTGGCAAGATTCCATTTTTAAAGCAATTGTTATAAAAGATATCAGCATAACTAGAGCTTATTACACATGTAATTCCAAAATCAAGCAAAGCCCACGGCGCATGTTCTCTCGAAGATCCACAACCAAAGTTTTTTCCAGCTACTAATATTTTTGATTTGTTATATGGATCCTGATTTAATATAAAATCTTTAATAATATTTCCTTGATCATCATATCTCATTTCAAAAAATAAATTTTTGCCTAAACCAGTTCTTTTAATAGTTTTAAGAAATTGTTTTGGTATTAACATATCAGTATCAATATTTACTATTGGTAGATAAGCAGGGATACTTTTTAATTTATTAAATTTTTGCATTAGTTTTGATACTTTCTAACATCGTCTAAATTTCCAGAGATTGCTGCGGCAGCGGCCATCCCAGGACTTACTAAATGTGTTCTTCCACCTCTTCCCTGTCTTCCTTCAAAATTTCTATTTGATGTTGACGCACATCTTTCCTCAGGTTTCAATTTATCTGCATTCATAGCTAGACACATCGAACATCCTGGTTCTCTCCATTCAAATCCAGATTCTATAAATATTTTATCTAATCCCTCTTGTTCTGCTTGCTGTTTGACTAATCCTGAACCTGGAACTACCATTGCATTTACGTGATTTGCAATTTTTTTATTTTTTAATATTTTTGCTGCCTCTCGTAGATCTTCAATTCTTCCATTTGTACAACTTCCTATAAAAACTTTATCAATCTTAATATCCTTTACTTTTGTATTTGCTTTTAAACCCATATATTTTAAAGATCGTTCAATCGAATTTTTCCTATCTGGATCTTTTTCATTATCGGGATTTGGAACATCTTGATCTATTGTTACAACGTCTTGAGGGGAGGTGCCCCAAGTAACCATTGGCTTTATATCTTCACCACTTAAATTTATTTCCTTGTCAAAATTTGCACCATCATCAGATTTAAGTTTATTCCAATATTCTAGGGCTTTATTCCAATTTTCTTTTTTTGGAGACATTGGTTTATCTTTTAAATAATTAAAAACTTTTTCATCGGGTTCGATTAGCCCTGCTCTTGCTCCCCCTTCAATGGTCATATTACAAATTGTCATTCTGTTTTCCACACTTAAAGATCTGATTAAATTTCCTGCGTACTCAAGAACATAACCAGTTCCTCCGGCAGTTCCTATCTTTCCAATTATTTGTAGAATTACATCTTTTGAGGTCACTCCAATTGGCAAGCTTCCATTAACATTTATTCTAAAATTTTTCGATTTTTTTTGAACTAAAGTTTGAGTTGCTAATACATGTTCAACTTCTGAGGTACCAATACCAAAAGCTAAAGCTCCAAAGGCACCATGAGTTGCTGTATGACTATCTCCACAAACAATTATTGTTCCAGGCTGTGTAAAACCTTGTTCAGGACCAGTAACATGAACTATTCCTTGTCTTTTATCTCCCATGGTAAAAAGTTCTACACCAAATTCTTTACAGTTAGCCTCAAGAGTTTCAACTTGTATTTTTGACTCCTGGTCAGCAATTCCTTTTGATCGGTCCGTTGTAGGTACATTATGATCTGCAACAGCCAACGTCAGACCTGGCTGCCTTACTTTTCTATTGGATTTTCTTAAACCCTCAAATGCTTGAGGACTTGTAACCTCATGTATTAAATGTCTGTCAACAAACAACAACGAAGTTCCATCTTCTTGCTGGTGAACAAGATGTTCATTCCAAATTTTATCGTAAAGGGTTTTAGGCATTTAAAAAAAAAAATTATTTCTTTTCTTCTTTTTTAAGCTCTTCTTTCTTAGGTTCTTCTATATTCTTTTGCTCTTTTTTTTCCTCTTTTACTTCCTCTTTTTTTACCTCAGCTTTTGGAGCTTCTGTTTTTGATTCTGTTTTAGCTTTTGGTGTTTCTGAGGATTTAACCTCTTCTTTTATTGTATCAACTTTAATATTTGTTTTTTCGTATTCAGTTGAATTTTCATCAACAGTTTCTTGAACTTTTGTCTCTAAATCAATGCCTATTTTCTTTTTAATCTTTTCAGAAATTCTTGCAGATTTTCCTGTTCTATCTCTTAAATAATATAGTTTAGCTCTTCGAACTTTTCCTGATCTTATTATCTTAATTGTATCTACAATTGGGCTATATAATGCAAAAGTTCTTTCGACGCCTTCACCAAATGAAATTTTTCTTACAGTAAAGGACGAATTAATATCTTTATTTTTTTTTGCTATACAAACACCTTCAAAATATTGAATCCTGTCTCTTTTTCCTTCGGTTATCTTGACTCCAACTTTTACAATATCTCCTGGAAAAAACTCAGGATGTTTTTTTTGCGAAATAATTTGTTTTACTTTAGAATTATTAATGTCTTCTATATTTTTCATCTTTTTAATTTTTTTTATTACGTTTATGCCACAAATCTGGTCTTCGGTCGCGTGTTATAGCCTCAGATTGTGTTAAACGCCAGTGTTTAATTTTAGCATGATCACCTGATAATAAGACCTCTGGAACCTTATTTTTCTGCCAAATTTGAGGTTTGGTATATTGTGGATATTCTAGAAGTCCATTTTCAAAGCTCTCATCAAAAGTTGACTGTTCATTTCCTAATACTCCAGGAATTAATCTTAAAACACTGTCTAAAATTATATAAGACGCATTTTCCCCTCCAGAAATTACATAATCACCTATACTTATTTCCTCGATATTTCTTTTATCAAGAACTCTTTGATCAATGCCTTCGAAATGGCCACATAAAATATTTAAATATTTTTCTTTTGAAATATTTTTTACAATTTCCTGATCAAGTAATTTCCCCCTAGGACTTAAGTAATAAATTTTTTGATTAGGTTCCAAGTTATTATCTAAAGAATTTGCGATTACATCTGCTCTCATTACCATTCCAGATCCTCCACCATAAGGCTTATCATCGACTGTTTTATGTTTATCTTCTGCATAGTTCCTAATATTTACAGCTTTCAATTCCCAAATTTTTTTCTCTAGTGCTTTTCCATAAATTCCTTTGTCAAATGGACCCGGAAAAAATTCTGGATATAATGTAAATATCTTCACTTTAAACATATAATTTATTATTTTTTAGCTTCATCTTTTGGTGCCTCCGCTGCTGGATTAGCCTCTTCTTTTTTAGCCTCAACTTTTGGCGCCTCTGCTGCTGGTTTAGCTTCTTCCTTTGGTGCCTCTGCTCCTGGTTTAGCTTCTTCCTTTGGTGCCTCTGCTGCTGGTTTAGCTTCTTCCTTTGGCGCTTCTGTTGCTGGTTTTCCGTCTGCTGCTACACCTTCTTTTGGAGCATCTGCTTCTTTATTTCTTTCTTTTTTAGGGATGGCTTTATTAGGATTATTTCCAGACTTTGGCATAGGAATAAAATTGTTTTCACCTAATATTCTTGCAACTCTATTTGTTGGCTGTGCTCCTTGACTTAACCAGTATTTTATTCTTTCACTCTCTAATCCAATTCGTTCTTTTTTTTCTTTTGGTAACAAAGGATTAAAAAAACCTAATTTTTCAATAAACCTACCATCTCTTGCAAACTTACTTTCTGCAACGACTATTTTGTATACAGGTCTTTTTTTAGTTCCTCCTCTTGATAATCTAAGTTTTAACATAACTTACTCTCCTTTTTATTTTAATTGATTAAACAGTTCTGGCGGTATTCCTTTATCCGCCATTCCTTGCATATTTCCTTTTGACATCTTTTTCATCATTTCAGACATCATTTTAAATTGTTTTAACAATTTATTGATAGTGGCTATGTCAGTTCCAGAGCCATTAGCAATTCTTTTTTTTCTAGAGCCATCAATAATTTTAGGATTTGCTCTCTCCTTTTTTGTCATAGATAAAATTACGGCTTCATTTTTAGAAATTATTTTTTCATCAATTCCGGATTGATCCATTTGGGACTTCATTTTTGAAACACCTGGCAAGAAAGACATTATACCTTCAATTCCACCCATTTTTTTCATTTGTCGAAGTTGAGAAAGATAATCATCAAGTGTGAATTGTCCTTTTTTTAAATTTTCTTCCGCTTTTTTAATATTTTCTTGATCTAGGTCTTCAGAAGCTTTTTCTACAAGAGATACAATATCTCCCATTCCTAAAATTCTATTTGCTATTCGATCTGGATGAAAAACTTCAAGATTTTCAATTTTTTCTCCAACTCCTAAAAATTTTATAGGTACTTCCGCAACATATTTCATACTCAAAGCTGCACCACCTCTTCCATCACCATCTGATCTTGTTAAAATAATTCCTGTCAAGTTAACTGTATTTTTGAATTCTTTAGCCACATTTGCTGCAACTTGTCCTGTAAGAGAGTCTGCAACCAACATTACTTCTGAAGGATTAATTATGCTCTCAATTTGTTTTATCTCACTCATCATTTGTAAATCTATTTGTGTTCTTCCTGCGGTATCAAATAAAATTACATCACTGCCATTAAGTTTGGCTACGTTAATTGCTCTTTGACAAATATCAGTTGGTAATTGTCCTTTTATTACTGGCAGTGTATTTATATTATTTTGTTCTCCAAGAAGCCTCAATTGTTCCTGGGCTGCTGGTCTGTATATATCTAAACTCACCATCATAACCTTTTTTTTCTTATTTTTTTCTAAATAACTAGCAAGCTTAGCTATTGAAGTTGTTTTTCCAGATCCTTGGAGACCGACCAGCATAACTGTAACGGGTGGTACTGCATTTAAATTAACTTCTGCATTTTTTTCTCCAAGCAAATTTACTAATTCATCATAAACAATTTTTACAACCATCTGTCCTGGAGATGTTGATCTAACTATTTCTTGTCCAAGTGCTTTTGGTTTAACTTTATCTACGAAGTCTTTAGCGACATCTAAAGAGACATCTGCCTCTAACAAAGCTTGTCTAATTCCTCTCATACCCTCATCTACTTGAGCTTCACTCAATGAAGGTGCCTTTTTTAAAGAAGAAAATATTTCTTCAAATTTATTTGTTAAGTTTTCAAACATAATTTTACCCAACAGCTATCGCACCAGTGGGCGAACCCTCGCTGACTGGTGTCGATCTCTTTGTTTCCAAAGACACCGCAAAATGCTGTATTTGCGGAAATTGCGATAAACTATAATAGAGGTTCAAAATGTCAACAAATAAGATAAACATTAAAATATATGGAATTTAATGCATTTAAAATGGATGGCCTAGGAAATGATTTCGTAATCATTGACCAAAGAGTAAAGACTACAAATTTGAGTAAAGAAAATATAATGAAAATTTGTAGTAGAGACTTTATTGGATGTGATCAATTAATTTATATTAACAAAAACAAAGATAATAAAGACAAACTTATTTTTTATAATTCAGATGGAAGCATTTCCGGTGCATGTGGAAACGGTACGAGATGTGTAGCTAAACTTTTATCAAAAGAATATGGAAAAGAAGAAATAAATTTAGAGACATCGTCTGGAACCTTACATTCATTGATACTAAATGAAAATTTAGTTGAAACTAATATAGGCATACCTTCTATGAAATGGGATAAAATTCCTTTAATCAAAGAAATGAACACTAAAAACTTGAATATTACTATTAATGATATCAATGGAGAAAAATTTACTGGTGGTATCGCAATTAATGTAGGTAATCCCCATATAATATTCTTCGTAGAAAATAATGACAATTATAAGATAGCAAATATAGGACCTGTAATTGAGCAACATGAATATTTCCCAGAAAAATGCAATGTAACCATAGCAACAATTAAAAATGAAAATTTGATTAATGTTAAAGTTTGGGAACGAGGTGCAGGATTGACGAAAGCTTGTGGAACAGCAGCATGTGCAACAGCTTATGCAGGTTTTATAACAAAAAAAGTTTCCAATAATGTTGATATAAAATTTTCTACAGGAACTTTATCTATAAGAATAAGCGACGATAATTCTATTTCTATGAAAGGCCCAGTTTCAAGTATAGAGGAAATCAGAATAAAATTATAATGGGTATTTTTGAAAAATTTAAAATAGGATTTCAAAAGAGTGCTTCAAATTTAACAGCAGGATTGAAAGAAATAATTATTAAAAAAGAAATTGACGACCATACTTTAAATAAAATAGAAGATTTCTTAATTTCATCAGATGTTGGGGTAGATGCTGCGAGTGATATTAAAGATATTATATCTCAAAATAAAATTGATCCTTCAAAAGATATAATTAAAGAGGTCAATGATTTATTAAAAAAATATATTCTGAGTTTAATGCAGCCTTTAGAAAGAAAAGATTTTTTTATTGCACGAGATAAACTAAATATAATTTTAGTATCTGGAGTTAACGGAGTAGGTAAAACAACGTCGATAGGAAAAATTGGAAAAAGATTTAAAGAAAACGATAGTAAAGTATTATTTTCTGCCTGCGATACTTTTAGAGCGGCGGCTATTGATCAACTAGAGCAATGGGCAAATAAAATAAATGTAGAAATAGTTAAATCTGACCCTGGTTCAGACCCAGCTTCTGTAGCATTTAAATCTTTAGATGAGGCAAAAAACAATAATTATGACCAAGTTATAATTGATACCGCTGGCAGACTTCAGAATAAAAAAAATCTTATGGAGGAGTATAAGAAAATAGCAAAAGTAATTAACAAATTTGATGATACTGGTCCACATGAAGTTCTATTAGTTTTAGATG
>CACOZH010000008.1 GCA_902631595.1 uncultured Pelagibacteraceae bacterium
CATTTCCGTATTTGTCATCATAGCAAGAGCTTTCTTAGCATCAGCTTCGTTTGGTCCACCTTTTACAAGTGCAAAATATTCGTAGTCAAGACCTTGACCATCCCATACTTGTACAAGTGGCGCACCTTCGCCGACGATTGCATTAAAGAATCTTCCGTTCCAACCAGTTGCCATTACAACTTCACCACTCATTAAAAGTTCTGGTGGTTGAGCACCTGCTGACCAGAATACACATCCACCTTGTGGATCTGTACATAATGCTTTGATTTTATCCATAGCTCTTTGAACACCTTTTTCAGTTTCCAAAGTTTTATAAATTTTCTCTCCACCTTTTCCTGGTTTTACACCATCTGCTGCTAAAGCAATCTCTAGGTTTGTAAGAGCACTTTTGTAGATAGCTCTTTTACCTGGAAATTTTTTAGTATTAAAAAAATCTTTAATAGTCTTTGGTGTACCTTTAACATTGTTACTATTGTAAGCGTAGTTCCAAGAATATAAGATGTTTCCTACAGCACATTTACTTGGCATTGGAGCAAAGAAATCTTTGCTTGCAGGAGTTCCATCTGGAGCTGCTGGAAAGTCTTTGTCGAAATCAAATTCTACAAATATTCCTTCATCACATCCATTAATGGTATCGAATGCAAATACGTCAATAATATCCCATGTAATTGCACCTGCTTCTTTTTGAGCTTTAATCTCTGATAAACCACCTGAGTAGTCAACCCAATTAATCTCAATACCCAATTTAGATGCTGTTGGGTCTCCATAACCTAACTTTTGCGACTCTGTATATGCTCCACCCCATGACGCAACTGTAACTGCGAATGCTGAAGTAGTGATAGACAATGCAAAAGATAAAGCCATGAATAGCTTAGTTAATTTTTTCATTTATCCTCCGTTTAAACGTTTTTTTAAAAAATTAATTACAACAATTTACAAATCATAAGTCAACAGCGCAAAAATACAGTATGTGGATAGTTTTATATTACTTTGGGTCTAAAGCTCTTGCATCTGCACTATTCCAGCCAATATTTATTTCATTACCTAATTTGATATCAAGATTTGCAGAGCTATTTGGAACTTTTAGTATAAATTCATTATTTCCAAGAAGATTTAGTCTTACTCTAGTATGATCCCCATGGTAAATTACTTCTTCAATTTTGCCTTTGTGGTTATTATCCATTTTCTCATCAGGATTAATTAGTGCTCTTTCAGGTCTTAGAGAAACTGTTGTTTTTTCACCTTTAGAATTTACTGATATTGGGTTTGCAAATATCTCTCCTCCAGTATCAAGTTTAACCTTACACTTATCTTTTGATACATCTAAAACTTCGCCTTTAAATGTATTATTTTCTCCAATAAATTTTGCAACAAATGAATTTACCGGTGATTCATACAATTGATCTGGTGAAGAAAGCTGTTGAACTTTACCATCATTAAATACTGCGATTCTATTTGACATTGTTAAAGCTTCACCTTGGTCATGTGTAACATAAACTACTGTAACGCCTATACTTTCGTGTATATGTTTAATTTCATACTGCATGCTTTCTCTTAAATTTTTATCTAAAGCTCCAAGAGGCTCATCCATTAAAACTACTGCTGGATCAAAAACTAAAGCTCTAGCAACTGCTACTCTTTGTTGTTGACCACCAGAAAGCTGTCCTGGCATTCTAGACTCATATCCTGCTAATGAAACCATAGACAAAGCTTTATCAACTTTCTTGTCTATTTCGTCTTTTGGAATTTTTCTTACTTTTAACGGGAATGCTAAATTTTCATATACTGTCATATGTGGAAACAAAGCGTAGTTTTGAAAAACCATACCTATACCCCTTTTATGTGGAGGTATATTTGAGATTGGATTTCCATCTAAATAAATTTCACCATTTGTTGGTGTTTCAAAACCAGCTAACATCATTAGACAAGTTGTTTTTCCTGAACCAGAAGGACCTAGCATAGTAATAAACTCACCTTCGGCTATGTCTAAGTTTAAATCTTTTACAACAAGGATTTTACCATCGTAACTTTTATCAACTTTTGCAAATTTAACGAATTCTTTGTTATTAGACATTGGCTGAATTTAAAACATTTGTGACAGAAATATTCAATAGTTAATTTTAGCTTTTTATATGTAGTTCTTTAGGAAAATTACAAAATAATTCTGATCCAGTTTCAGTTACCCTGACTGACTCTGAAGCTTCTACTCCCCAATCACCAAACTGCATCACAGCAATCATGTGAAAGCAAATATTTTTTTCTAAAACAGTTTTATCTCCTTTATATATATTTAAAGTATGCTCACCCCAATCAGGAGGATAACCGATACCTATTGAATAACCGGTTCTTGATTTTTTTTCTATACCATATTTATCGAGTACCGCCCAAAAAGCTTGCGCAACATCATCTGCAGTATTTCCTGGCTTTGTAACATCGATTCCAGCATGAAGTGCCTCAATTGTTTTTTTCATTGTATCTATTTTTTTTTGATCTGGTTTTCCCAAAAGAACAGTTCTTGCCATTGGACAATGATATCTTTTATAAACCCCGGATAATTCTATAATAGTTGCCTCTCCTTCTACAAATTTATTATCACTCCAGGTTAAATGAGATGCAGATGTGCCTTTTCCAGTTGGTAAAAGTGGAACAATTGCTGAGTAGTCTCCACCATATTCATTAGTTCCTTTTATTAATGTACTTGTAACTTCTGAAACAAAATCATTTTGTCTTATACCTGGTTTAATTAATTCAAATGCTTTTTTCATTCCAAGTTCTGTAATCTTGCTTGCTTTCTTCATTAAATTTATTTCAGCTTCTGATTTAACTACTCTTACCCAATTAACCAATCTTTCACTATCGATTAGTTTTGCACTGGGCAAACCGTCTAATAATTTTTTATAAGAGTAAGCTGTAAAGTAATGGGCGTCCATTTCTAATCCGATATTTAAACTTTCCCATTTTCTTTTTTTTATTAATTCTACAATTGCGTCATAAGGATGTGTTGGCCATGTATGAATATATTTTTCGTCATAAACAATTATATTTTCGTGTTTTATATAACAATTGATATATGCACCTCCTGCATCTTGAGCTCTAACAAATAATAATGGCTCATCAGCATCTATGTGGACAATTGCACATTGGGCATAATAAAATGACCAAGCATCATAGCCTGTAAGATAGTTTATATTTGGAGTGTCTTGTGAAATTAAAAGGTCAATACCTTTTTTTTGCATAGATTTTTTAACTTTATCTAATCTCTGTTTGTATTCTTCTTTTGAAAATAACATTTTAATTAGAAAACAATTTTCCAAATCCAGTTACAGATTTATTCATTCCTATTGTTTCTAAAGTTTCCCATATTAAAGCTTGGTTACTAGATAAAACCATTTTGCCATGTTTTTTCTCTAACCTATCTATTATCGATAAAGCTGGAAGGGCTGTACAAGAAATAAATAAAGCGTCAGTATCTTTTAGGTTAATATTAGATAATACATTATACAAGTATTCTGGATCAACTTTTCCAATATCTATATCTGACTCTATGTCAAAATAAGAATTTGACATTACCTCAAATCCCTCTTTATTAAAAAATTCAATTACTTCATCATTCAATTTTTTTGGGTATGGAGTAAATAAATAAATTTTTTTAATATTTAATTTTTTTAATGCATTTACTGCTGCTGTGCTTGGTGTAGTTACACTCGTATTTGGTTTTGCTTTTTTAATTTTTTCCTCAATAGAATTGTATCCGGCTGCAATCGTTCCTGAAGTGCATCCATATGCAACACAGTCAATTTTTTCATCAGGCAAAATATCTTTTGTAACCTCTGTAATTTTCTCGGACATTTTAATTAGATTTTCTGATGTCAAAGGATTAAACGTTTCGATTCTATTTACAAAAAAATCAATCTTCTTATCTTTAATAATACTAATGAAATCTTTTTCGATCATATAGTCGCTAGAAAGTGCGATTAAACCTATTTTTGGATTTAATTCCTTTAAAAACTTAGGTGGTATCTTTTTTGTTTCCATATTTTTAAATATATCCTAAACTTATATTTTGTGATATAAATAACGCAAGCGATACATAACTCGTCGTTTTAACTTCATAAGCTAAACGAAAGTGGGATCGGTCGTCTTTAAATTAGTTTTTAAAGGAGGCTTAAATGAAATTTGGTTATTTTTGTAATACCACTAATTGGACTCACAAACCTTATTATCAATTATTAGATGAAACAAAAGAGATCACAGAATATTGTGATAAAAACAATTGGAACTCTATATGGTTCACAGAGCATCATTTTAATCATGAGGGAATGGAGTCATGCACAAATCCTCTAATGCTAGGTGCTGATGCTGCAGCTAGAACTAAAAATATTAGAATTGGACAAGCCGCAAACGTTATAACATTTCACAACCCTATAAGACTAGCAGAGGATATTGCAACTTTAGATCAGCTTTCTAAAGGAAGAGTAGAAGTTGGAGTTGCCAGAGGTATTTATGGAAGAGAGGCAATAAATTTAAACAAAGAGGCTGATTTAAAAGATCAAGCGAAAAATTTTAGACTGTTTGCTGAAACTCTTGAAGTTCTTAAAAAAGCTTGGACTGAAAAGTTTTTTGATCATAAAGGGGAATTTTATACTTATCCAGCACCAGACTATGTATGGCAACACGATATGAGTAAGCCAAGTGATGAGTTTATGAATATGGAAAATAACACAATGAAAAAAATTAGTGTTGTTCCAAAACCATATCAAAATCCTCATCCACCAATTCATCAAGTGGTTGACGGTATTAGATCCATAGAATGGGCTGCAGAAAATAATATAAATATAATAATGTGGATACCAACGGTCAAAGCGCTAAAGATTAAATTTGAAGCCTATAAAAATAAAAGATCAGAAGTTACTAAAAAAAATATTCCTCTAGGAGAAGGAGTCTCATTGGTAAGAGATATGTTTGTTGCGGATACGATGGAAGAAGCAAAAGAAAAAGCTGGTGAACATATGGTAAATTATATGAGATGGGTTTGTCATTGGAGAGGTCTTGGAAATCATATGGACCCAGGCGAACAGCTACCAGAGACAAAAGGTAAACTAGACCTATTAAATTATGACTTTTTGCACAAAAGAAATATGCTTTTCGGTACACCTGAATATGTAATAGATAAAATTCATGAACTTAAATCTGAATTAAATCTTCAGAACTTACAAGTTTGGTCAAACTTTCCAGGTGTTAAACATAAAGATTGTATGAAAAGTATAAAACTTTTTACAGAAAAAGTAATGCCTCACTTTAAGGATGATTTAGATACAGAAGTTAAAAAAGTTTCGTGATCAAACCCAAAAAATTAACTGGCGGTCAAGCAGCCGTCAAATCACTTAAAAAAGAAAATGTAAAACTTGTTTTTGGACTTATAGGTTCTGCAACAATGGAAATATTTGATGCACTATACCATGAAAAGAAAATAAAATTTATTGGGGTTAGAGATGAAAGAACTGGCACGCATATGGCAGATGGATACGCGCGGGCATCAAATCAACCTGGTGTAATTATTGCTGGACAAAATGGTCCTGGAGCAACAAACCTAGTAACTGGACTTGCGCAAGCCAAAGCAGCTTTTTCTCCAGTTGTATCAATTGCTGGACTTTATTCTACTAAAGACAGAATGGAGGATGCGTTTCAAGGACTTGATCAACAATCTTTATTCACTCCAGTAACTAAAAAGACTTACACAGTTAAAAAAACTAATAAAATTTCATCAACATTATCTGAGGCATTCAAGTCTGCAATGTCTCCAAGAAGAGGGCCTGTCTGTATTAATTTACCAAGAAATATTTTAGCAAATAAATCTTTATTTAAAATTGATGAGAAGAAAAAATCATACAATAATATTTATAATACAAAGGCAAAGCATAACTTTATTAAACAAGTCGTAAATTTATTAAAAAAAAATAAAAAAATAGTAATTATTGTTGGCGGTGGAATAAAATATAGTTCTAATCATAAACCGATTACTAAGCTAGCCGAATACTTAAATATACCAATTGTAACTGCTGCAGGACATGGAGATGCCATACCTTTTGATCACATACTCAATGCTGGTCAAATGGGTCCAAGAGGAAATCCAGTAGCATCTAAACTTGTAAAAGAGGCTAGTTTAATACTAGCAATCGGTACAAGACTTGGCTTTAATTCAACTTTTTATTCGTATGATAATATCAATAAAAATGCAAAGATTGTACATATTGAGCTAGAAAAAAAAATGATTGGCAGATATTTTCCAATTACTTTAGGAGCTTATGCAGATGCAGCAACAGTATCAAATCAAATTTTAAGAGAAGTTAAAACAAAAAAGATAAAATTAGATACAAAGAAATGGACAGAGACATTCCTTCAAGAAAGGAAAAAATTCTTAAATAAAAGAGATAATATTAAATCTAAAAATTCTCCTATTCAACCGGATGGATTATTTAAAGAATTGCGAAAAATAATTCCAAAAAATTCTGTAATAACATTAGATGCTGGAACATTATGTCTTCAAGCAACAGATGCTTTAAAATATTACAATCCACCTTCACTATTTACTCCTTTAGACTTTGGTCTTGTTGGATTTTCTTTTGCCTGTGGATTGGGGGTTAAATTGGCCAAACCAAAAAAAACGGTAATAAGTTTTATGGGTGATGGTGGATTTGGAATGACAATTTCTGAATTGAGCACAGCAGTTGAGCATAAGATTAATACAATTATAATTGTTATGAATAATAAAAGTTGGGGTGCAGAAAAAGCATATCAAAAAGACTTTTTTGGAAAACGATATCTTGGGGCTGATATAATAAGCCCACCATTTGACAAAGTTGCTGAATTATATGGAGCTAAAGGATTTAAAGTTAAAAAATTATCTCAAATAAAAATAGTATTTAAAAAGGCTTTAAAAATAAAAAAACCAGTTGTTATTGATGTTGATGTAGATCCTAAAGCCCTATACAGTTTTAGGAGAGATAGTTTTAAACATAGATCAAAATAATGAAATTAGAATTAAGAAAATTTGCAAAATTCGTAGATAAAACTTTCATTGAGGGTGGAAAAGAAGCAAAAGATCCAGTTTTATTAGTTTCAGTTGCTGCTGTAATTAAAAATCCTTGGGCAGGAAAAGGTTTTGTTGAGGACCTAAAACCAGAAATATTAGAGTTGGCACCTAAACTTGGAGATATATTGGTTCCAGAATTAATTAAAGAAATTGGATCTGGAGATAAAATTTTAGCATATGGTAAAGCTGCAGTGGTTGGATTAAATGGAGAAATAGAACATGCTTCAGCATTTATTCACACATTAAGATTTGGAAATAAATTTAGAGATGCTGTTGGTGGAACAGCTTACTTAAGTTTTACAAATACAAGAGGGCCAGCAGGTTCTAAAATCTCAATACCTATGATGCATAAAACTGATGCTGGTCTAAGGCCATTTTACTTAACACATGAGTTTACAATTCATGATGCACCAAACGAAGATGAGATAGTTGTTGCAATTGGAGGTGCTCCAACTGGGAGAGCTCACGCAAGGACTGGTGATAGATATCAAGATATGAAGGAAATGGGAATTGATAAGTAAATTTGATTCTAAAAATACATTTTATCAATTAAATTTGAAAGAAGATCTTCCAATTATATTTATACACGGGGTAGGATTAGATCACACTATGTGGACGCCACAAATCAATGCATTTAATAATACTGTCATTACTTACGATATTTTGGGACATGGAAAAACACCTCTAAAAAAAGAGTATATCACTTTTGATGATTTTTCTGATCAACTCAAAAATTTAGCAGACGAGTTAGATATCAAAAAATTTCATTTAGTTGGATTCTCTATTGGGTCATTAATTGCTAGAAATTTTGCTTGTAGATTTAACGAAAGATTAAAATCGTTGACACTATTATGTTCTGTATTTCAAAGATCAGACAACCAACAGCAAATTGTAAATGATAGGTTTGAATTATCAAAAAAAAGCAGAACGTTATCTAAACAAGCTTTAAACAGATGGTTTACAGATGATTATTTAAAAAATAATCCTAAAATTTACGAAAAAATTACAAATATTCTAAATCAAAATGATATACAAAATTTCCTTAAAGTTTATGAGTTATTTGTAAATCATGAAGATAAAGAAGAATTTAATAATATATTTTCTAAGACTTTAGTAATGACTGGTGAAGGAGATATAGGTTCAACTCCTGAAATGTCAAAAAAATTAAGCAAAGTTATTAATAATTCTATTTTGAAAATTGTGCCAAGAGGAAAACATCTTTGTAGTATTGAATGTCCAGATGATGTAAACAATGAAATAAAAAAGCATATAGATGGCTGATTTTAAAAAATATAAAATGTTCATAAATGGTGAGTGGGTAGACTCTGAGTCTGGCAAAACTTTTGAGACTTTGAATCCTGAAAATAATAAACCGTGGGCTATTGTACCAGAGGCTAGTGCCAAGGATGTGGATAAAGCAGTAAAATCTGCGCAAAAGGCTTTTGGAGGCGAATGGTCAAAATTATTACCAAGAGAAAGAGGAAAATTCTTAAGAGCTATAGGAGATAAATTAAGGGATAATGCCGAGCACTTAGGAAAAATTGAAACATTAGATACAGGTAAACTTTACAGAGAAACTTACAAACAAGCCAATTATATAGCTGAGTATTATGATTATTACGCAGGTCTTGCAGATAAAATTGAAGGTACAGTTCTACCAATTGATAAACCAAATATTCAAGCGATCACAACAAGAATTCCAATTGGAGTAATTGCTGCAATTGTTCCGTGGAATTCTCAAATGTTTTTAACTGCAACTAAACTTGCACCAGCTCTTGCAATGGGAAATACTGTTGTGATTAAAGCTTCTGAGCTTGCGCCTGCAACAATGTTTGAATTTGCAAAATTAATTGAAGAAACAGGAATTCCAAAAGGAGTAGTAAATGTTATTACCGGCTATGGTGAACCTTGTGGAAAAACGCTAACATCTCATGATTTAGTTGAGAAAGTTGCATTCACAGGTGGACCAGAAACAGCAAGGCATATTATACGGAATTCAGCCGAAAATTTATCAGAAGTAAGTTTAGAGCTAGGAGGCAAAAGTCCGGTAGCAGTGTTTAATGATGCACATCAGGAAAATGCAATTAATGGAATTACAGCAGGGATATTTGGTGCATCTGGTCAAAGTTGTATTGCTGGTTCAAGATTATACCTTCAAAAAGAAATTTATAATGAATTTATGGAAAAGCTTGTTGCAAGAGCTGAAAAAATAAAAATAGGAGCTCCGATGGACCCTGACACAGAAATGGGACCATTAAGTAATTTTAAGCAACTAGAGATAATTGAAAAAAATATAAAATTAACCTTAGAACAAGGAGGTAAAATAAAGTGTGGAGGTAAAAGACATTCATTTTCAAATGAAGGCTATTATTTTCCTCCAACAATTATCGAGTGTAATGACCATAATTTACCAACTGCAGAAAATGAATTGTTTGGCCCAGTATTGTCTGTAATGAAGTTTGATAGTGAAAAAGAGGTAGTAGAAAAAATGAATGATAACAAATATGGATTATCTTCAGGAGTGTACACAAGAGACTTGGCACGAGGTTTGAGGATTTCAAAAGCAATTCGAGCTGGTATTACATTTGTTAATACATATAGGTTAATTTCACCTTCAGCACCATTTGGGGGTATAAAAGATAGTGGTTATGGCAAAGAGGCAGGAATAGATTCGATAAAGGATTACACAAGAGTCAAAACTATATGGTATTATACCTCTGATGAACCAACCCTAGATCCGTTCTCAATGAGATAATATTTGCTAAAGTGCGGTAATTACTAGCAAATACCAAATAAAATAACCTATTGATATTCCTCCCAGATCCTATTTAATTTTGTTTTTATAAATTGTTAACAATTAAAGGAAAAATATGAAAAAATTAGTTTTAGCTGCTTTTCTATTTGTATCGACAATGTCAACAAGTACATTAGCAGATATTAAAATGGGAGTCATATTGGGATTTACAGGTCCTATTGAGTCCCTAACTCCAGCCATGGCTGCTTCAGCAGAGCTTGCTTTTAAAGAAGCTTCAGATTCAGGTAAGTTACTTGGTGGACAAAAAATATCAGTAGAAAGAGCGGACTCAACTTGTGTTGACTCTGCTGCTGCAACAACAGCTGCTGAAGGTTTGGTTTCAAATGGAGTAGTTGCTATTATGGGTGCTGACTGTTCTGGAGTTACTGGTGCTATTGCAACCAATGTTGCTGTACCAAACGGAGTGGTTATGATTTCTCCATCGGCTACATCTCCTGGATTAACTGATCTAAATGATAATGGATATTTTTTTAGAACAGCTCCATCAGATGCTAGAGGAGGACAAATCTTAGCTGATATTACAAAAGATAGAAAAGTAAAAAGTGTTGCTATCACATACACAAACAATGACTACGGTAAAGGTTTAGCTGATGTTTACAAAGCTGCTGTAGAAGCTCACGGAATAAAAGTAACAACTGTTGCTGCTCACGAAGATGGTAAAGCAGACTATTCAGCAGAAGTTGCTACACTTGCTTCAGCAGGTGGTGATGCAGTTGCTGTCATTGGTTATATAGACCAAGGTGGAAAAGGAATAATCCAAGCATCTCTAGATTCTGGTGCATTTGATAAATTTATTTTATCAGATGGTATGATTGGAGACTCTTTAACAGATAACTTCGGTAAAGCTTTGAACAAATCATTTGGTTCTTTACCAGGTTCAACTGGAAAAGGTGCTGGAGTATTTGCCGATGTTGCAAAAGCTGCAGGTATAGACTCTTCAGGACCTTACACAGGTGAGTCATATGATGCTGCTGCCTTGATTACTTTAGCTATGCAAGCTGGTGGAAAAGCTGATAGAGCAACAATTCAACAAAATGTAATGGCAGTTGCTAATGCTCCTGGAAAAAAGATTTACCCAGGTGAATTAGGTAAAGCTTTAGATTTACTTGCAAAAGGCAAAGCTGTTAACTACGAAGGTGCTACTGGAGTAGAAATGACAGATGTTGGAGAAGCTTTTGGATCTTTCCTAGAAAAAGAAATCAAAGGTGGAAAATTCAAAACTAAAAAACAAAGATAATATTTAAGTTTAAAACCCCAGCGATTTAATTCGCTGGGGTTTTTTTTTATTAGAAAATATATTTGTCTGCTAAATAAATAATTAAACCAACTGCTATTCCAAGAAGAATGTAGTACAATTTAAATTCCCTTCTTAATTAAATCATAAATTTTTTTTTTATTAGTTAAACCCATTTCTCGAGCAATTTCTTTGTTGTTTTTATATACTGCTATTGTTGTCCAATAATCTATTTTCAAAAAATTTGCTATTTCTGGGTTTTCAGTTTGTTCATAAAAATAAAATATAACTTCTTTAAAATCATTTTTCGCACTTTCAAATATTTTAGTTTGTGCTTTGCAAGTCGAACAATATTTATTCCATGAATTAACAACAATTGTTTTTCCATCTTTTTGTGCCTCTTTAAAATCTTCTATGGTAAAATTAGTACCTTTTTCAAATGCTAATAAATTTGTTGTAATTATTATAAATAAAATAGTTAAAATTAATTTTTTCATAATTATTGCTTTATAATTTTTTCAGGTAAAATTCCCTGTGGTCTATAGCGCATTATCAGCAATACACCAATACCAATCATCAAAAATCTAAAGTAAGGGGCGCTTTCAATTAAATGGACTTTTAAAGCATTTGTCTCAGGTAAGTGGGCAGTAAAAAAATTAATTAAAAATAAAGCGATTGGAGCAGCTTCGACCCATAAAAACCAAACAACAAAACCCCCAAGTATGGCTCCAAAATTATTTCCAGTTCCTCCAACTATAACCATTACCCAAATTACAAATGTATATCTCATAGGTCTATAACTTCCCGGGGTAAATAAACCATCATTTGTTACCATCATAGCTCCTGCTAAACCTACAACTGCAGATCCTAAAATAAAAATTAAAAGATGTTCTTTAACAACATTTTTTCCCATAGCGCTTGCTGCTTCTTCATTATCTCTAATTGCTCTCATTTTTCTTCCCCAAGGAGAATACAAAGCTTTTTGTGTAACAATTAACAATATAATAACCACAGTTAAAAAAAGGCCAGCCATACAGAGTTTCACATATACAGATGATGCATCAACTACCAATTGTTTTAAAACATCTTGTCTCTCTGAAATTGTACCGATTACTTTTAGCTTACCTGAATTAAATTTTTCTACTAAATTTATAAACCAAGGTGAAGTTTGAAGGTCAATTTCATATGGAACAGGTCTTTTTAAACCAATTACATTTTTAACTCCTCTTGCTAACCAGTCTTCATGTTTAATTATAGAAACTACAATCTCAGCAATTAACAAGGTTGCTATTGCTAAATAGTCTGCTCTTAAACCAAGAGCAATTTTTCCTATGACGTAAGCTAATCCACCAGCAAAAAAGGCTCCTACAATCCAAGAAAATAATATTGGCATTCCCAATCCACCTAAGAACCCGGTCTTAGCTGGATCAACTGCCTCGATGCTTTCAATTCCTGGTCCAGCTAATAATCTAATTAAAAGTAAACCTATTACTATAGTGCCTGCTATTAAATAATTTCTTTTTTTTGATTTTTGAATATTTTTTAAAATATAACGAATTGAAACAATCATAGCTACCACGACACCAAGAGAGCCTATCATATTAATCCCACCTGCTTTCCATGCCTCAGGCACTGGGGCAACGGATACAAGAACTACTGCTAATCCGCCTAAAGCAGTGTAACCCATAATTCCAAAATTAATTAAACCAGCATACCCCCATTGAATATTTGCACCAATGGTCATAACTGCTGAAATTAGACAATAATTTAAAATAGATAAAGCTTGAGACCATGATTGAAATATTCCCACTAAAATAATTAGTGTAAACATTATCATATAAGCTGTTACTACATTTAGATACTGCTTCATAATCTAAGTCCTTTAAAAATTCCAGATGGTCTAAATAGTAATACAATTACTAAAAGAGAGAACGATACAGCAAACTTATAATCTGTAGAAAGTAATTGCATTAATGAATTTGGTTCAAGACTTTCTGGAAGTATATAAGTAAAAAACTTTTTATAAGCGTAGGTTATAAATATCTCTCCGAAAGCAACAACATAACCTCCTAAAAATGCACCTAATGGATTTCCAATTCCACCAACAATTGCTGCAGCAAATATTGGTAACATATTATTAAAATACACAAATGGCTTATAGCTTTTGTCTAAGCCATATAAAACTCCACCAACAGTTGCTAAAATACCAGCTATTACCCAAGTTAATAGTACAACCTTTTTTGGATCTATTCCTGATAATAAAGCAAGGTCTTCATTGTCAGAATAGGCTCTCATACTTGTTCCAGTTTTAGTTTTGTTTAAAAACCAAAACATTATTGAAACAACAATTACAGTTACAACTATTGTAATTGCTTGCGTTGATTTAATTGTTAAACCCTCATTCAATCCTGTCATTTCTTTAAACTCTGTAGCTTTCAGGATAAACTTTTCACCATCTAGAAATCTTCTATCAAAAGGTCCAATAATAATTCTTATTATTGCTTGCGTAACAAACATTACACCAACACTCACCATAGCAAGTACTACAGGTGGACTTTTTTTTATCCTATAATAACTAAAAACAAATTTATCAATAGATAGCATGTATAAAATCATCATAATAACTGCAAAAGGAATAGTTAGTAATGCAGTAGGCAAAAAACCAAAATTTATTCCAAGTGATTGAAAGTAAAATGTTAGCAACACAGCAAACATTGTTCCAAAAGACATCATGTCTCCTGTTGCAAAATTTGCAAACCTTAAAACACCATAAATTAATGTTACAAAAATTGCTCCTAATGCAAGTTGGGAGCCATAACTAAGAGCAGGAATTATTGTATAATTTAGAAGTAAAATTATTGCGTTCAAAAAATCCACATTACCCTCCTAAAAAAGACCTTCTTACTTCTGGGTCTTGGAGCAACTCGTTTCCAGATCCTTCAAATTTATTTTGTCCAGTAACTAAAACATATCCTCTATCCGAGATACTTAAAGCTTGTTTTGCATTTTGCTCTACCATAATGATTGCAACATTAGTGTTTTTAACTTTAATGATATGTTCAAATAATTCATCCATTACTATTGGTGAGACACCAGCTGTAGGTTCATCTAACATTAAAACTGAAGGTCTAATCATCAAGGCTCTTCCCAAAGCTACTTGTTGTCTTTGGCCTCCAGACAATTCTCCAACAACTTGAGATTTTTTTTCATTTAGTATTGGAAATAATTCATATATTTCATCAATAACTTTATTAACATCATCTTCTCTTAAAAATGCTCCAACTTCTAAATTCTCTTTAACAGTTAGATCAGCAAAAACGTTTCTTGTTTGTGGAACAAAAGAAATTCCTGCCTTAACTCTATCTTGTGGTGATAAACTTGTAATGTCTTTACCATCAATTGATATTGAACCGGTTTTAAGTTTCAATAAACCCAACATTGCTTTCATAGCTGTGGACTTTCCTGCACCATTAGGTCCTAAGATTGCAACAATCTCACCTCTATCAACATTTATTGAACAAGAGCTGATGATATCTGGACCATTTCCATAGCCTGCAGTCATTTTGCTTCCCTCAAAAAATGCCATTAATTTTTTTCTCCATTTTTTTCATTTCCTCTTCCAAGATAGCTTTCTATTACTTTTTCGTTTTTTTTAACTTCCTCTGGCGTACCTTCAAATAAAACAGCGCCATCAGACATAACAATTACGGGGTCACACATTCTGCTTATAAAATCCATATCGTGCTCAATCATACAAAAAGTATAGTTTTTCTCCTTATTTAATCTCAAAATTGCCGTACCAAGGTCTTTTAAAAGAGTTCTATTTACGCCAGCTCCTACCTCATCTAATAGAACAATTTTAGCATCTACCATCATTGTTCTTCCAAGTTCTAATAATTTCTTTTGACCACCCGATAAATTTCCAGCCAATTCATTTGCCAAGTGTCTTAGGTTTAAAAAGTCAATTACTTCATATGCTTTTGATCGTATGATTTTCTCCTCTTTTTTGATTAATGAGGGTTTCAAAAATGCATTCATTAAGTTTTCTCCAGATTGATTGCCTGGAACCATCATAAGATTTTCTAAAACGGTTAAATTAGTAAACTCATGAGCAATTTGAAATGTTCTTAATAATCCTTTTGTAAATAATTCATAAGACGGAACTTTCGTAATATTTTCATTATTAAATATAACTTGACCAGAATTTGGTTTTAAGTTTCCGGCGATTAAATTAAATAAAGTAGATTTGCCCGAACCATTTGGTCCAATAATACCAGTTATAGATCCCTGTTTAATATTTATAGAACAGTTCGATACAGCTGCAAGGCCTCCAAAATATTTAGTTAACTTTTGAACTTTTAAAATATCAGAATTTGAGTCCATTTATTTGCCTTTAAGTCTTTTAAGTATTTTATATGAAGCTACATTTAATTTTTTATAAAAGTTCAATTTTTTTAATTCTCTTAATGCTTGTTCATTTAATCCTTTTGGGGTTTGAGACTTAGTTACTAATTCTTTTAAGTCTTTATAGCTATTTTGGCTAGCGTTTTTTGATAAACTTAAGAACAAAGAAGTAATATAATTTTCAGCTTTTGTTTTATTCAAACCATTTCTAATTAACCAATTTGATAAATAATTTAACATCTCATAATATGGCGCCATCATTGAAGACATAGTCCAAAAATTTAATGATAGATTTTCATTTTTAATTTCTACTGTTTCTCCTATTTTATCAAAAAAATTTTTTATTTTTTTATTTGGTGGAAAAATTGGAACCGGACCTGCTCCTATTGTGATAGGTGGCAAGGGTATAGCTCTAACAATACCTACATTTTTACCAATATATTTTCTTAACTCACTTAATTTTATAGTGGAAATAAAACTAACAATAATTTGAGATTTTTTAAATTTTAAATTTTTAATTATTTTCTTTCCAACATTGGGAGTAACAGCAAGGAAAACAATTTTTGATTTATTAATAATGTCTTGGTTTTGTTTTAAAATTATAATTTTTTTACTTTTTTTATCAAGAAAATTTGAAATTTTAGTATTTCTTTTAGATAAATATATTTTCTTATATTTTATTTTTGAGTTTAAAATACCTAAGACAACAGCTTTTGTGATTTCCCCTGTTCCAATAAACCCTAAGTTCATTTTCAAAATATATACTTTCCAGGATAAAAAAAAAGACCAGCATTATAAAATGCTGGTCTTTCAATTTTATTTTAAGCTCTACTTAAACTTAGAATGCTTTACCAATACTTATTTTAGCTTCAAAGCCGTCTATGCCTGAAACTGTAACAGTGTTGGCATCATCATCTCCACCTGATCCAGTAACTGAAACGTCATCGTAGCTACTAAAACCTGCTTCAACTCTGATAAAAGCATTGTCTAGATCTCTTTGTGCACCTAAACCTACGTAAGTACCTTCTAACTCAGTATTTGGATAGCTTGATCCAGTATGCATCGTTTCGTTAGTAAGTACGTCAGCTTCAGTGTAAGCAACTTTTAAGAAAACTGGGCTATCGCCTAGTCCTAATAAAGCGTAAACTTTATAATGTTCGTCAATGTCAACATTAACATTGTTAGAACCTTGATCAACAAATGAACCTGATTGATCGTTGGTTACTGTTTCTCCTTCAATTTTGTAAGGAAGAACATCTAGTCCTATTGTTAATGGACCAAAACCATACTCTACGAATATCGATGGTAAAATCGCTTCTAGAGTGTCTGTCTCTGTTTGAGAAGATGTAGTCTCAGAACCTTTAACATCATCAAAACTTACTCCTGAACCCGTAACTCCAATTCTAAATTCAGCATATGCGAATGTAGTTAGAGCGGATAGAATTAAGCCTATAACAATTGTTTTTATTTTATTCATTTTTAATCCTATTTATTCTATTAATTAATAGTGGGATTTAATTAACACAACATCTTATTTTATTCTAGGGAAAATCAGTTAAATTACAGATAATTCAATATTAATTTGAAATTGTTGTATTAATACAACAATAGTTTCAACCTATAATAGTCTAAATAAATACACTATTTACATGCTCCAATAGAGCCAGAATCGCATTTTGTTCCATCTGTCCAGATTGCTCCATTAAGATTTGAACCCTCAAAGTTGGCATTTAGCAGGTTGGCAGCTGTAAAATTTGCCTCAAATAAATTTGAGTTTCTAAAATTTGTTTCAATTAAGCTCGCACCAGTAAAATTTACCCTGGTTAAGTTTGAACTCAAGAAATTAGATTTTTCAAAGTTTCCACCTTGTAAGTTAGATTCATATAGATTTGCTCTAACAAAGCTTGTCTCTGAAAATGTCCCATATGCTAAAATTGAGTTCATCATAATACTTTTATCAAAATTGACTTTAATAAAACTTGAAAATGAAAGATTTGCATTTGGTAAATAACTTCCTGACAAATCCTGACCCTCTGAAAATCTACAATTGGTATAATCTACACCATCAGCAATTGGATCATCACATCCTGCATTTGCTTTGAATGAAAATAAAACAAAAATAATTAAAAATAATATTTTTGACATCAAATATAACTATTTAAAGTTGCTAATATAATAGCAGAAAATATTGTTGGATAAACTAAATTTTTTTTAGTCAAATAAAAAACCACAACAGATAAAATAACAACAACAAACCTAATTAAATAATCAATTTCAGATAATGATCCTGAAGGAAATATAACAATTCTTGCAATTAGTGATGCAAGAGTGGAATAAGCAAGACAATTAAACCATCTAAATATTTTTGAGGTTTCTCTGATCTTCTCTGAGCTAACTACTCCTAAAAATCTGGATAAGTATGTTGCAAAAGATGTAACAATTATTACTATTATTATATCAGTTGCCACTTTTTTCTCCTAACAAAAAAGCAATCGTTCCCGCAATCAATCCTCCAAATAAAATACACCACTCAGGAGACAAAAAATAAAAAGCAGGACCTAAAATTGTACCTAAAATTACTGATAGACTAATTTGAAATGTTTTCATTGCACCAATCATCATGCAAATAAAGTAGATTGGATTAACAATTGCTAAACCAATGAGTATATCTTTATTAAAAAAATCTGATGCGACATAGCCTATTATTGTTGAAAAAATTGCAACAGCCCATGTGGCTGTGCCAATTCCTATCCAAAAATCTATTCTGTATTCTTTTTCAATATTTTCATAATTATCTTTCATTATTAACCATGATGAGACAGCTATAAAATGACATGATAAATAATATTTCCACCTTGGTTGATTTTCATGTATCAGCAAAGGCATCAATGCTACAGTCATTGGATACAACCTCGCATTAACCAACCATACCGCTATAAAAATATTGATTAACGATGCACCAATAAGCATCGACTCTGCCATAACTAATGAACCAGGTAATGCATAAGTTAAAAAAGTAGAAAAAATACTTTCTTGTATTGTGAAACCTAAATTTTTAAGTAAGGCACCTATTGCAATAAAACTTGCGCCTAATGCGATCGCAGGACTTCCAACACCTTTTATAGATTTAAATCCTTTTAAAAAATATTTTTTATCTATCATTAACCACCTAAGAATAGGCGACCAACGTCTGGATTTTGGAGTAAATCTTTTCCAGAACCTGCAATTGCTGTTTGACCTGAAACAAGAACATACCCTATGTCAGCAAATTCTAAACCTTTTTTGGCATTTTGTTCTACTAAAATAATTGTTTTTTTTTCATTTTGTTGAAGATCTCTTAAAATTTCAAAAACCATATCTATATATTTTGGTTCCAAACCAATTGATGGCTCGTCTACTAAGAGCACTGATGGTTTCATTACTAAGGCTCTAGATATTTCTAACAAACGTCTTTCGCCACCCGATAAGACTTTAGCTGGTTGATTTCTTCTATTATTAAGTCGTTCATATTTTTTTAATACTTTTTCTGCTTCCTCAAAAGACTCCTCTGTTTTGTCCTTAATAAATCCACCCATTAATAGATTTTCCTCAACTGTCATATCTGGAAAAACAGAATTATCTTGTAAAATATAAGCTATACCTTCAGATTTGAGCTTTTCTGCTGGTGTAAGTTTAGTAATTTCTTTTCCATCGATCTCTATTTCTCCAGAAAAAATATTTGTAAATCCATAAATTGAGTGGAGAATTGTTGATTTTCCTGCCCCATTTGGTCCAATTAAACAAAGAGATTGTGCACGACTTACAAATAAATTTAAATTGTGCAAAATTTCCATTTTTCCATAACCAGCATTTAAATTTTTTATTTTAAGGTGAACGTTTTCTGGCGATAAATTTTTTAAATCTTCCGCATTTGGAGCTGTTCCTAAAACTTCATATTGATTAGACATTATCGAGCCCCCAAATAAGCATCAATCACCCTGCTATCATTTTTGATTTGATCTGGAGTTCCATCTGCAAGCATCCTTCCATGAGCCAAACAAAAAATATTTTCAGCCAATTGCATTATCACTCTCATATTATGTTCTATTACTAAAAGAGTTATTCCAAAATCTTGGTTTACTTTAATAAGCCTATCAATAATTCCATTTATAAGTGTGGGATTTATTCCAGCAGTTGGTTCGTCTAAAAGAAGCATCTCTGGCTCGTTCATTAATGCCATAGCAAGTTCAAGTAATTTTTGCTGTCCAAAAGACAAATCTCCGGCTCTTAATTTTCTTTTTTGATATAATCCAACAAAGTTTAATAAATTTTCCGCTTTCTCAGTTAAATCTTGTGGTATTTTAGAAAATATTTTTAAAATACTCTCATCACTTCCCTTATGACTGATAAGCATATTATCTACACAATTTAACTTTCCATAAATTCTTGTTTGTTGAAATGTTCTTAGTAAACCCAATTTAGCAATAACTGGTACTGGAAGTTCTGAAACTTCTTTACCATTAAATTTTATTGAACCTTTGTCTATTGGATATGTTCCAACTATTGAATTGAATAATGTTGTTTTGCCAGAACCATTTGGTCCGATTAAACCAACAATTTTTCCTTTCTCAACATTCATAGAGATGTCAACATTTGCTTTTACACCACCAAATGATTTACTCACATTTTTAACTTCTAAAATACTCATTTTAATTCTACCTGTGCTTTTCTATCTGCCTCATCTACCACTTCACCAAATTTCTCAGGATATTTTTCTCTTAACCACCCCATTATTCCTTCTGGGAAATAAATCACTATTACTACAATTAGAACCCCTAGCGCAACATATTGCCATCCTAAAAAAAATGTCCAGAAGCCCTCTTTGAAAATATGAAATACAGTTGCTCCAATAACTGGTCCCCATAGAGTTCCTTTGCCACCTAAGATAGCCATCAAAACCATGAACACACCCATTTCTCTTCCATCAAAAGCAACATCGGTCGAATCTATATATCCAACTAATCCACCCATAATTCCACCCGCTAAACCACAGAAGAAAGCTGATATCATCCATCCAATGATTTTATATTTCATTGTTTGAATTCCCATTGCCTCGGCTTTATCCTCATTATCTCTAATTGCATTAAGTATTAATTTAAATCTTGTTGAGTAAACTGATCTTACTGCGATAAAAGTTAAAACAAGAGCTAGGAAACTTAAAAAATAAAAAAATTCTCCTCTTGCCTCTAGACCACCAACGTCAGGAAAAGGGGGTGTGGTAAATCCCTGGCCTGCACCTATTATTTCAATGCCTCCAGAAATTTCTCCAGCCGCAACACCCAAACCTAAAGTGCATATAGCAAAATAATGACCTCTTAATCCTAAAATTGAATATCCAATTAAACCTGCAACAATAGCTGGAACTACCGCAGCTACAATCAATCCTGCTGCAATTCCTTGAAAAAATTGTTCAGGAGTATGCACAAAAGTTTTCTCCCCACCACTTTCGGTCCATTCTGCTAATGGGAAAAACATTCCCACTTGTACTGATGCACATAAATACATTCCAAGACCATAAAAAAGAATATTTCCAAAAGAGTTATAACCCATTTCACCTCCCTGAATATTCCAGGTAGTAGCAAGAATTATTAACACACAGAGTATTGATAACTGCACCTTAAAAGCTGGAAAAATAAACGGAGCGCCTAATCCAAAAATTAAAATTATTGAGTATAAAATTAAATTATTCTTGTTCATATAATCTTTTAATTTTGTTTCTAAATTCTTGATCAATTTTAAAAAAATGACCTTTTTCCTCATGAATAGTTGAGCCTGTTTGATGGTATTCATCAAGATGTTTTTTAAATTTTTTAATGTCTACCTCTACAAAATTTCCCTCATTATCTTTAATTTTAACTTTTTTCATTTAAGATATTCTCTCTTTCTAGAAAGTTTAAATCTACGATAAACCAATATTAAAACTAACAATAAAAAAACTGATCCAATTCTAAACTCAGTTCCGAGTATATAATCTGCAAATTCCTCAAAAACACCCAATCCCATACCAGATAGTGCTACACCTGGTAAATTCCCTAAACCCGCAACAATTACAATCATAAAAGATCTAATTGTATAAGGTAAGCCCATATAAGGATGAATGGTGAAGGTTATGGATATCAAAGCTCCAGCAACCCCACATAATGCAGCATTAATTCCAAAAGTTGCCGCATAAACTTTCTCTGTATCTACGCCTAAAATTTTAGCTGCTCTAGCATTTTGAGCTGTTGCTCTAATTGCGCGACCAAGCTTAGATTTTTTCATATAAATAACTAGGCCAATAGCAAACAATATACTTATTAAAGCTGAGAAAATTTTTGAATTTGGTAGTGTGACTGAATTATCAAATAACATTGTTGTTCCATAATTTGAATTAGCTAAAACAACATCTGCTCCAAAAGCAAAGTTCATTAATTGCATAAATAAAATGCTTATTCCAAATGTCGCTAAAATCGAAATAAACAAATCTCTATCAACAACTTTATTTATTACTAATTTATAAATTCCAATACCAACAAAATACATTATTATTGGTGAAACAATAACTCCCCATCCTGGATGTATACCGTACAAATACATGAAATATGCAATGTAGCCACCTAGGATCACAAGATCACCTTGGGCAATATTAATTATATTCATAACTCCCCATTGGAGTGCCATACCATAAGCGATTAATGCAAAGAGTATTCCAAGTAGCAAACCATCGAGCAATGCTTGGACGGTTAACATGGGAACCTGAAATACTAAAAAATCCATATTTGATATTTATATAAAAAAAATGCCCCCAAATTTTTTGGGGGCATTTGAATTAAGTCTTATCTTTTAGACCAACTTGGAATTGGGTGAATTAATTTAGCTGAAGCCCATTTAGTTGGTGCTACAACTTTATTTTCACATTTGCTTCCATCGTCATTGCACATAACCTGGAAAAGTACCATTGGTTTGTCAACGTTTTGACCACCTGGTGCAAATTTAATATTCCCATAGAATGTTTGCATATTAGTAGCCGCAAGAGCGTCTCTTACTTTTTTTTGATCAAAAGAATTAGCTCTTTCAAACGCATCTTTAAAAACTAATAATGCAGCTGAAGATTCAGCAGATTGATATGGCGGATCATAACCAAATTCTTTTTGGAAGTCCGCAGCATAAGTCATTCCATCTTTAAAGAAATCATCTTTATAAGTTAGTGTTTTATGCCACTGAGATGCACATAATGCATATTCTGCATTTTTACCATGTTGTTTTGATAATTTAGCAGCATCACAATGTGTCATAGCTAACATAGGAACATCAACTTTCATTTCAGCAATTTGTCTAATTGCAGTTAGTGCACCTTTTGTGTGACCTGAAACTACTAAAACATCTGGTTTTACAGCTTTGACTTTAGCTAAAGTTGCAGCCATATCATTCAGTTCTTTTGGAAGCTTGTCATCAATTATAATTTTAGATCCAGTTCTTTCTGCAGCATCTAAAATTCCAAGTCTTACATCTTGAGAAAAAGCATCTTGCTCAAAAGCTTGTGCTATTTTTACAGGTTTCCCACCATTTTTCTCTACAGCTAAATCGATAGCTACATCAAGATATAAATTTGCTGGAGCAAGTACAGCAAAGAGATATTTGTAACCTTTTGTGAACAAAGATCTAGAAGCACCATTTGCCTCTACCATTGGAACACCATATTTTTCGGTTACTGGCGCAATTGCTTTTGTAAGTCCTGAACTGTATGGTCCAAGCATGAACTCAACACCATCTTGTGAAATTAATCTTTCTGCAAGTTGTGCGGCTCTTTTAGGATTAGATTCATCATCATAGTAAATGATGTCAAACTTATAAGTTTTTCCTCCAACCTTAATACCTCCCATGCTGTTAATTCTGTCGACAGCCATGTTGTATCCGTTTTGAGTATGAACACCATTAGATGAATATTTTCCTGTTAAAGAAATTGCAGCACCTAATACAATTTTATCACCAACTACTTTTGCAAATGAAACAACTGATGTGGAAAGTAAAATTGCTATTGCAGAAACAAATGTAATTAAAATGTTTTTTATTTTCATTTATTTCCTCTCTTTTTTTTAATAAATTTATTTAAAGTGCTATTTAATATAATAATTATTTTTTTTTCAAGTCTGCCAAAATACACAGATGATTATTAATAGTGTTGTGTTGCAGCAATTATTATTGCAATTATTATTAATACACACGCTGAAATTGAATTAATTACTTTTGGGTTGGCCTTAATCCATATAATTAATTTTTTTGCTAATAAAGCGTAACCCACAAGAGATATAAAATCTAAAATCATATAGGTTAAAATTAAAATAAAAAATTGCACAATGTAGTTTCCAGCAAAATCAATAAACTGTGGAAAAATAAATGGAAAGAACATCCAGGCTTTTGGGCTAGTGCCTGCAACCAAAAAACCATCTTTAAAAAATGAAAAAAAACTTTTTGATATAATGTTTTCTGAATTTAAATCTTTAGGTTTACTTTTATAAATATCGTATGCTAAATAACATAAATAAGTTACACCAATCCATTTAAAAGTTCCTAAAAAAAGTGGATGATCTGAAATAAAAGAACCAATTACAAAGATTACTAAAGTACCCTGGACTAAATTTGCTGTGACATCCCCTAAAGCTGTCCAAACACAATTTTTCACACCATAGTTCATAGAGTAAGAAATTATAACTATTCGCGGGGTGCCAGGCGTAATAAATAAGAAAAATAAAATTTGTAAGAAGAGTATAAAATCTTGGGGAAGCATTTTAAGAGATAGTCCTAATTAACCGGGAGCTAAAAATGGCTTAGTAGGACTATCTATAAAAAACTATATCACAAGAGGATAAAATTTGCATTATCGATTTTTTTAAGATTTATTGAATTTTATGAAAAAATCTAAGGTACCTGAGACCCGCGTCAAAAATCCAGAGCCAAATTTAAAGAGTCCGGATTGGGTGATTTGGGCTGCCTGGGCAGATCGGATAACTTTTGAAGAAATAAAGAAAAAAACCGGTAATTCAGAATCTGATGTGATTAGAATAATGAGAAGAAATCTTAAAACTAAATCTTTTAAGCTTTGGAGAGAAAGAGCAAAAAGAAAAAGTATAAAACATCGAAAAAAATTTATTTTAGAAAGGAAAAATTTAAGAAAAAAAGTAAATAAAAATCAATTTATTTAATACTATTTAACCAAGAAATAAATTTTTCATCATCAAAATTAATACTACCAGAAATTCTAGCAACCATTTCTTTATCTTTGTTCAAAATAATTGTTGTGGGCACTCCTCTTAACGCAAATACTTTAACTAGCTTTAAACCTTCATCAAAATAAGTGTTTAAATTTTTTATATTTAAATCATTATAAAATTTGTCAGTTTTATTAAGATTTTTTTCTTCCATATTAATAGGAAATACAAAAATTCCGTCTTTTTTTTGTAAATTATCTAAAGAAGGCATTTCATCTTTACAAGGAGCACACCAAGTTGCCCAAAAATTTAAAATATATATTTCATCTGTATCAATTTTTATTAAGTTTAGTTGAGTCCCATTTCTATCCTGAAACATAATTTCATTATAAACTTTTGGTTTATCTAGCACTAAAATATTTTTAAATGGCGGTCTTTCTTTGCCAAAGGCTACGTTTATAGACAAAAAACTTAAAATTATTAAATAGTTTATTAATTTCATAAAAATTTAATAGCACTAATTTAGTAAAAATATAGTGGAAAAAATAATTTTAATAATTATATAGATTGGATGAAAACAATCACTGTTTATTCGGGACCATTGTGTAATTTCTGTGAAGCTGCTAAGCGATTATTGGCTAGAAATAACTTATCTTATAAAGAAATTGATATATCGAAAGAGGCTGGATTAAGAGACGAAATGATAAAAAAAGCAAACGGTATGAGGACAATTCCACAAATTTTTTTTGACGATCATCATGTTGGAGGCTACGTTGAATTAAGAGAGTTGGAGAAAAATGGTGAACTTAATAATCTTCTTAATAACTAATCTTCCGGTTTAAAAACCAAGCATATACCATTGTTACAATATCTTTTGCCAGTAGGTTTTGGACCATCATCAAATATATGACCATGATGTCCACCGCAGCTCTTACAATGATATTCTGTTCTTGCATATCCTAACAGATAATCTGTTTTTGTTTCGAATACTTCTGGCAAAGATTGATAAAAGGATGGCCATCCAGATCCGCTTTCATATTTAGTATTAGATTCAAATAATTTTACATTACAATTCGCACAATGATAAGAACCATCTCTTTTTTCCATATTTAATTCACTCGAGCCAGGCGGTTCTGTCCCTTCTTCAAAAAGAATCATTTTTTGTTCAGCTGTTAAATTAGGATTTTTTTTAGTCATTAAAATTATATTATTTCAGCACACGATTTATGCAACATTGAATGTAATTCAATTAATTTTTCAAAGTCTTTGTTGTATCCACCTCCTAAAACGCCACATAAAGGTATTCTTTTTTGAAAAAAATTATTTATTACTATTTGATCTCTATTCTTAATTCCCTCATCACTAATTTTTAATTTACCTAACCTATCATTATAATGTATGTCAACTCCTGCTATATAAAAAATAAAATCAAAATCCTCTTGATTTAGATACATTAAATATTTTTTAAGTATATCTATGTACTCCTTATCTTCAAGATTATCCTCTAATTCTACGTCTAAGTCACTTTGAGATTTTTTTGCAGGATAATTTGACTTACAATGCATACTAAAAGTAAATACTGAATTATCATCTTTAAAAATATCCGCCGTGCCATTTCCTTGATGAACATCTAAATCTACAATTAGTATTCTTCTAGCATATCCCCGATTTTGCAAATATTTTGTAGCAACTGCTACATCATTAAAAACACAAAATCCTGCACCCTCATTAAAACTTGCATGATGACTGCCACCTGCCGTATTACAAGCTAGTCCAAAGTCAATTGCAAGTCTGCTTGCAAGAACCGTTCCGCCTGTTGCAACGAAAGATCTTTGAACAACACTATCATTAATGGGGAAACCTATTTTTTTTTGACTTAGTTCATCTAAAGTTTTATTTTTAATATTTAATATATAATCTCTTGAGTGGACTTGGTTTAAGGTTTCAAAAGAGCAAGGCTCTGGAATGAAAAATTTCCTGACAATTTTTTCCTTTTTAATATGATTAGCTAATTCACTAAATTTTTTAATTGGAAATTTATTATCATCGTTAATTTTAGCAACATAGCCAGGGTGATTAACAATAGGTAGCTCCATTAATTTTCTATTATTCTTATTGGCTTTCCTTCAAGACATGCATCTAAATTTTCAAACATTTGAGTATAAAAAATAGAATAATTCTCTGCTGTTACATATCCTATATGTGGTAATAGTAATGCATTTTGAATAAATCTTAACTTATGTCCTTCAGGCAAAGGTTCTTTCTCATAAACATCAATACC
Source organism: uncultured Pelagibacteraceae bacterium (assembly GCA_902631595.1). Classification (GTDB taxonomy): domain Bacteria; phylum Pseudomonadota; class Alphaproteobacteria; order Pelagibacterales; family Pelagibacteraceae; genus Pelagibacter. The sequence goes on from CACOZH010000008.1 coordinate 27,055, forward strand.
TGCGCCAGCAATTACATTTGTTGACAAAGCAATAATTAAATCATCCTCATTAACTATTGGTCCCCGAGAAGTATTGACCAAAAAAGCTGATTTTTTCATATTATCAAATTCTTTTAAAGTTATACAGTCTTTGTATCTTTCACCTCCTTGAACATGTATTGAAACAAAATCTGAATTTTTTATTAAATCATCTTTAGTTGCGGGCAACACCTCTAATTCAGCACATTTATTTAAATCTAAATTTTCACTCCAAGCCATTACTTGCATACCAAATGCTTTTGCAATTTTAGCGACTTGCGAACCTACTCTTCCTAATCCAATTAATCCTAATATTTTTCCTTTTAGTTCGATTCCTATTGTTGTCTGCCAATACCCTTGATACATATTGTCAATTTCAGTTTTAAAATTTCTAGCAAGTCCTAAAATTAGGGCCCAAGTCAATTCTGGTGTTGGGTTTATATTTATTTCAGTTCCAGTTACAATAATTTTTCTTTTTTTGGCAGCTGTAAGGTCAATTGATTTATTTCTCATACCACTTGTAATTAAAAACTTTAAGTTTTTTAGACCATTTATTAAACTTGAG
>CACOZH010000009.1 GCA_902631595.1 uncultured Pelagibacteraceae bacterium
ACAAGTGGAGAGTTTAGGTGGAAAATTTTTGACAGTTGAAGGATCAGAAAATCTTGAAACATCAGGTGGTTATGCAAAAGAAACATCTGACGAATTTAAAAAAAAACAAGAGGAACTTTTAAAGAAAAACCTTGAAAAAATTGATATAGTGATTTGTACAGCATTAATACCTGGAAAAAAAGCACCTATAATTATTAAAAAAGATATGATTGAAAATATGCAAAATGGATCGATAATTTATGATTTAGCAGCTACACAAGGTGGTAATTCCGAATTTACAAAAGTTGATGAAATTGTGGATCATAATGGAGTAAAAATATTAGGTGAAAGAAATATACTTAATAAATTACCAATTTCATCATCAAATCTTTATGCAAAAAATTTGTTTAACTTCGTAAATAATTTGTATGATAAGGAGAATAAAAAAATTAAAATTAACCTTGAGGATGAGATAATTAAAAATACTCTCATTAAATAAATTATGGAAATAGATCCTTTTATATTTAGACTAAGCATATTTATTCTATCAATTTTTGTGGGATACTATGTTGTTTGGAGTGTTACTCCATCTTTACACACACCCCTAATGTCAGTAACAAACGCGATTTCGTCAGTAATAGTTGTTGGTGCTATTATAGCGGCTTTAGCAAGCTCATCTGAAAAAATCTTTGAAACAGCAAATATATTTGGTTTTTTAGCAATATTACTTGCGGCAATAAATATATTTGGAGGTTTTTTAGTAACTCAAAGAATGTTGCAAATGTACAAAAAAAAGAAAAAATAATTTATGTCAGCAAATTTATCAGCAATTTTCTATTTAATATCTGGAATTTTATTTATTCTAGCGTTGAGAGGATTGTCATCACCGGAAACCTCAAGAAGGGGAAATTATTTTGGTATTGCTGGTATGATAATCGCTATTACGGTAACTTTTTTAACCGTAGGAAATTTTGGAATGGGTTTCATTTATGTATTTGTATTTTTATTAATTGGTGGATCAATCGGAGCTTTTATAGCTTTTAGAATTCCGATGACTGCAATGCCAGAATTAGTTGCTGGATTTCATAGTTTAGTCGGCTTAGCGGCAGTTTTTGTGGCAATATCTGCTTTCTTGAGACCTGAAGCATTTAATTTGGGAACTATAGGAGATATAAAACTTGCAAGTTTGATTGAAATGTCAATTGGTGCAGCAGTTGGTGCAATAACTTTCTCTGGATCGGTAATAGCATTTTTGAAACTACAAGGATTAATGTCAGGTGCACCAATAACTTTTAAAGGTCAGCACTTTTTAAATTTATCTATTGGTATTTCAATCATTGTTTTAATATTTCTGCTTTGTAAAACTCAAGTCTCTAATTATTTTTGGCTCTTAATATTTATATCTTTCATCGTAGGTTTTTTATTAATAATTCCAATTGGTGGCGCAGATATGCCTGTAGTTATATCAATGCTAAATTCTTATTCAGGTTGGGCCGCTGCTGGGATTGGCTTTACTCTTGAGAATTCTGCATTAATTATAACTGGTGCTCTTGTAGGTTCATCAGGTGCAATTCTTTCTTACATAATGTGCAAGGGAATGAATAGATCTTTTTTTAATGTAATTTTAGGTGGGTGGGGCGCAACAGATCAGACGACATCTAAATCAAGCAAGGAACAAAAACCTGTAAAAAGCGGGAATGCAGATGATGCAGCTTTTTTGATGAAAAATGCTTCATCAGTAATTATAGTTCCAGGATATGGAATGGCGGTTGCACAAGCCCAACATGCTTTAAGAGAAATGGTTGATGCTTTAAAAAAAAATGGAGTTAAAGTTTCCTATGCTATTCATCCAGTAGCAGGCAGGATGCCAGGTCATATGAATGTATTACTTGCTGAAGCGAATGTTCCTTACGATGAAGTATTTGAACTCGAAGAGGTAAACAATGATTTTGCCAATTGTGATGTAGCTTATGTAATAGGAGCAAATGATGTAACAAACCCTGTTGCAAAAAGTGATCCACAAAGCCCAATTTATGGGATGCCCGTTTTAGACGTTGAAAAAAGTAAATCTGTTTTATTTGTAAAAAGAAGCCTTTCACCTGGATATGCAGGTATTGATAATGACTTATTTTATAGAGAAAATACTTTAATGTTATTTGCTGATGCAAAAAAAATGACTGAAGAGATTTTAAAAAATTTAGATTAAAATTTAATCTTCAAATATATTCTAATGAAACCAAATGATATATTAATATATATTTATAAAAAAATTTCCTATATTTATAACTTTGTGTTTGGAAGGAAAAGTACACAAAAAATAAATAATATAATTTTTTCATTATCCTTACGTGCTAAAGGATATAATAATTATGGTAATTTCAAAACTTCTGGAGAAAGAAATTTCATCCAAGGTATATCTAATGATCTTAAATTAAGTTTAGATATAGGTGCAAATATCGGAAAATATTCAGAATTATTAATAAAAGAGACTAAGTCATATATATATGCGTTTGAACCTTTGAATGGAGCGTTCGAAAGTTTAAATAAAGTTGTTAGTAAGTACCCAGACAGGATTCAGGCATTTAATATAGCTTTAGGAGATAAAACGGTGGAGAAAAATCTTAACTTCACAGACGAAAAATCTGAAAAAGCTACTTTTTTAAACGAATTTAACAAACTCTCTTTTTACAACGATACTTTAAATAAAACAACTTTAGTAAATATAATCACTTTAGATGAATTCGTAGAGAAGAAAAAATTATTAAATAAAGAAATTGATTTGATCAAAATTGATACAGAAGGCTATGAACTCGAAGTAATTAAAGGTTCAAAAAAAACAATAGAAAATATTAAACCCAAATATATTCAGCTTGAATTTAACGTTCACCAATTATTTAAAAACCAAACAATGTATGAATTTTCTAAACATTTAAAAAAATACGAATTATTTCAAATTTTACCCTTTGGCAACAAGCTTTTGAAAGTAAATCCGGAAAAGGCTGAAACTAATATTTTTCATCTGACAAATTTTGTGTATATTAGAGAAGACTTAGCTCATAAATTTTAAAAAAATGAAAACAAAAATTTTTTGTGATATTGCAGATCTAAATTTGATCAAAGTTTTTAGTAAAAAAAAAATTGTTGATGGTTTTACAACAAATCCTAGCTTAATGAGGAAAGCAGGTGCGAAAAATTATAAATTATATTCAAAACAAATTTTAAAAATTTCACCAAAAAAAACAGTTTCACTTGAAGTGTTTGGAGATAATTATCATGATATTAAAAAACAGGCTTTAGAAATAAATTCATGGGGTAAAAATGTTTATGTTAAAATTCCAGTAGTAAATTCAAAAGGTTTGTTTATGGGAAAGGTAATCCGAGAATTAAGTAAAAAGAATATAAAAATGAATATAACTGCAGTTTATAATTCACAACAAGTTTTAAAAATATTAAATTCTATAAATAAAAAAACAAATGTAATCATATCTTTATTTATAGGCAGAGCTGCTGACGCAGGAAAAGATCCGCTACCTGAAATTAAAAAAAGTATCAAACTTTCAAAAAAATTTAAAAAAGTAGAAATTCTTTGGGCCAGTGTTAGAGAGCCATATAATTATATACAAGCTAAGCAAGTAGGATGTCATATAATTACAATTCCACCGTCAATTATTGAAAAAATAGAAAAATTTGGAAAATCTTATAATCAATTGACCCTCGAAACTGTAAAAACTTTTTTAAGTGATAGTAAAAAATCAAAGTTTAATATTGATTATTTAAGTGAAATCTCCTCAAGATAATTTAAATATCTTGGACAGGTAGTTCTATAATAAAATCTACCTATCTTTTTTTTTGCTTGCCGCGCTTTATCCTGACTTAATTTATAATTTAATACACATTTTTCGAGTTTGAAATTTAAATCATGTTTATCTCTAATTTTAACCTTATATCCACCTTTTCCATTTAACAAAATTTCATCAGGGCCACTTTTACAATTAGTATAAACGCATGGAATTTCAAAGTTAATTGCATCAATATATACGTTTCCCAATCCTTCATACAAAGATGTAAGGGCAAAAACTTTTGCAGAAGAAAAATATTTTTCAGTATTTTTTATCCAACCTTTTAAAAATATTTTTTTTTCTAATTTTAAATTTTTAATTAAATTTTCTAACTTGATTTTATCAGGACCATCACCAAGTATTACTAATTTGTAATTAGGAAATTTTTTTATAAATATTGAGAAACCTAATATTAGCGTTTCAAAGTCTTTTTGCTTACACAATCTACCTACAGATAAAATAATATTCTTCTTTTTTATTTTTTTTATTTTTTTTATTTTTAATAAATACGGATTATAAATTGTTTTAACTTTATTTTTATTTAAAATAAATAATTCTAAAGATTTTTTTGAACCTAAAGAATTAGTTAGAATTCCATTAGCAAAATTATATATAAAAAACCTCATTATAAATACAATAAAAGCTAAAAAGTAATTATCTGCATATACAGTTGAAGATAGGGGATCTTCAGAATTTCTCGCTACAACTTTAATTCCATAAAATTTACAAATTATTATTGCAACCATACTGCTTTGCATTGAAAGCACTACTGTATTTTCCTTTTTATATAATGAAAAACTTTTTATTAAATTTTTAATAGAATAAAATGCAATCAACCATCTATAAGGTAAAAAAAATAATTTTAAAAAAGGATTTACCCTTAAAAATATAAAATTCTTTTTTTGAAAACCAGGTCCTTTTTTGTCAATTTTACTTGAAATTAAAGTAACCTTAATATTATTATTAGTTAAATAATTTATTAAATGTTTTATATTGACAGTAACACCACCCCTTTCCATTGAAGGATAAAAAAATATAGCGTGTTTAAGGTTCATAAATTTTTAAAATTTGAATTTATTCTAAATGGGTTCAACAGTAAATGTACTTATGAAAATTAAAAAAAAAATTATTTTAAAACTTTGAATTGGTTGCGGGGGACGGATTTGAACCGCCGACCTCAAGGTTATGAGCCTTGCGAGCTACCAGGCTGCTCCACCCCGCGTTAATTAAATTCTATTCTTGAGTTTATTTAACTTCTTAACTCTTTTAATATTCTCTTGTAATATTCTTTTTTTTCTTTCCGAGGGCTTCTCGTAGGTATTTTTTAATTTAATTATTTTATAAAAGCCATCCTTTTGGAGTTTTCTTTTCAAAACTCTTAAAGCTTGCTCAACATTATTATCTTTTACTTCTATTTTAATAAACACCTCCAAAAAAATGATTAACTAGCACCATATATTTATTTTGTCTATTTTTTTTTAAAGAAACTTAACTTGTTTTTAATTTTTGTTCTCTTTTAATCCTTCTATCTGCCTTTTCCAAAGAGTCTAGAAGATCTTTTTGAGAAAATAATCCCATAGCTACGGGATCTTTGGGGTTCAGGTTATTGTAGTTCCAATGACTTTTATTTCTAATTGATTTAACAGATGAGCTGGTAATACCAATAAGCTTAGCAATTTGTGAGTCCTTTAATTTTGAGTGATTTTTTATCAACCACAAAGCTGAGTCAGGCTTATCCTGTCTCTTCGATAAAGGAACATATCTTTTATCTTTTTTACTTTCAGAACTTATTTTAATTTCGTTTTGTGAGAGGTTTAATGGTCTTGATTGGTCATTGCTTGAAAGATTTATTTCTTCTCTAGTTAATTGGCCAGATATTATTGGATTATATCCAACAATACCTTTTCCAACTTCTCCATCAGCAATACTTTGAACTTCGACCTCATGCATTTTACAAAAGTCAGCTATTTGCTTAAAAGTCAGAGAAGTATTTTCAACCAACCAGACAGCGGTGGCAACTGGCATTAATGGGGCTACTGACATTAGTTATTTTTTGAAGTTCTAAAATTTTGGAATTTTTTGTTAAACTTACTTACTCTTCCTTTATCTAAAATTTTTTGTTTACCACCTGTCCATGCTGCATGTGACTTAGGGTCAATTTCGAGCTTTAAGACATCATCTTTTTTTCCCCAAGTTGATTTAGTTTCAAATTGAGTTCCATCAGTCATTTGGACTTTTATTAGATGGTAATCAGGATGAATTTTTTTTTTCATAGCGGTTTTATAACAAAAGTTTTTTATAAAACAATTAAAAATTTTTCATTAATCTCTTTAAATCTACATTTATTGCTTCTGACGAAGCTACTATTTTGTGATTATTTAATTTTTTTATATCGATAGGCTCTATTTTGCCTCCGGCTTCTTGAAGAATAAGTATACCAGCTGCAATGTCCCAGATATTAAGTTTTTTTTGAAAAAAACCATCCAATCTACCCGAAGCTGTATATGCTAAATCTAGAGCGGCGCTTCCACTTATTCTAAGATTTAAATCAATATCTATCATACTATCAAAATTAGTTGCAAAAAGACATTCCTCTAATTTATTTTTTTTTGAGACTCTAATTCTTTGATTATTATAAAATGAACCTAAATTTTTTTCTCCATAAAAAATTTCATTTTTAATAGGATCAAAAATTACACCAGCGAGAATTTCATTATTGCTTGCATAAGCTATCGATATACAAAAATGAGGAATACCATGTAGAAAATTTGTTGTTCCATCTATAGGATCAATAATCCAAAACTCATCAATTTTTTCTCTTTCTATATAACCTGACTCTTCAGTTATTATTGAAAATTTTTTTTTGGACAATTCTTTTATTAAAATTTGTTCTACTTTTCTATCTGCATTTGTTACAAAATCTTTAGGACCTTTCTTTGATACTTGAAGATTTTCAATTTCACCAAAATCGCGTATTAAAACTTTAGATGCTTTCTCACAAGCCTTGATCATTATATTTAAATTTGGAGATATAGATTTCATTTATTACACTTTCTTGACGTAATCATTTGTTCTTGTATCAACAATTATACTATCGCCACTCTCTATAAAAGGTGGAACTTGAATATTTACTCCATTTTCAAGTAATGCAGGTTTATAAGATGAAGCAGCGGTTTGACCCTTGATGGCCGCATCAGTTGTTTCAATTTTACACTCTATTTGATTTGGTAGATCAATTTTGATTGGTATATCATTATACATACTTAATGATACTTCCAGACCTTCAGTGAGAAATTTATATTTTTCACCTAACAATTCTTTTTTTAAATTTATTTGCTCAAAATTTTTATTATTAATAAAATAAAATTCATTTTTGTCTTCATACAAAAAATTAAATTTAACTTCCTCCACAACCGCACGCTCAATATTGTCACTTGATCTAAATCTTTCGTTTAGTTTCGTATCTTTGTTAAGACTTTTCATTTCTACTTGATTAAAAGCACCACCTTTTCCTGGTTTTACATGCTGTGTCTTTAAAACTTCCCATAGATCATTATTATGCTCAATTATCATTCCAGTTTTTATTTCGTTTCCAGATATTTTCATTGTAATTTTTTAATAGCCTCCAAAGGTTTTAAATTTTTGTTTTTCCAAATGAAGCTTGAGATAGCTAAAAAGTCCGCTTTATTCAACAAAAGTTTTTTATAATTTTTTTGATTAATTCCGCCTATTGCAATTATTGGTTTTTTTGAAAGCTTTCTGATTTTTTTCAAATCTTTAATTGTTGCTAAGTGCTTCACAATTTTTGTTTTACTCAGATTAAAAGCTCCCAAAGCAATATAGTCAGCATTATTTTTTAACGCCTCTTTAGCCTTTTTTATAGAGTTATTACAAGTTACTCCAATAATTTTATTTTTTAATAATTTCCTTGCATCAATAATATTCATGTCTTTTTGACCTAAGTGACATCCATCGGCGTCAACACTTTTAGCAACCATCGGATCATCATTAATAATAAATTTTACATTATATTTTTTGCATATTCTTTTCACTTTTTTTGAAATATTAATTAATTTATTTTTTGAAATTTTCTTTAATCTAAGTTGAAAAAATTGAATTTTTTTTGTTCCTAAAATTTTTTTTAAATCTTTATAAAAATTAGGATAAATTTTATTTGGAGATATTAAGTAGATAAATTTAGCTTTGGATTTCAAGATCTTTAGACCATTTTCCTTGAGCTGCTAATGAACACATTTTTGCACGATGATTAAAAACTTTTTGTGTACCAGTGGTATCTTCGATATCTTTTGACCAATATTTCAAAGCACTCTGTTGCAAAGCTCTTCCATATGAATATGTCATAATAAATTTAGTTTTATTTGCTTTATTTATTAAATTTAGATTTTCGGTTGCTTCAATTTCGGATTGGCCACCTGAAAGAAAGGCAACTCCCGGCACCTCCTTTGGAACTGACTCTTCAAGGCATTTTAAAGTCAGTTTCGCAATTTGATCATTACTAACCTTACTAGTTGCTGAATTTCCATCTAAAATCATATTTGGTTTTAATATAACACCAGTTAAATCAACTTTATTAAGTATAAGTTCTTCAAAACATTTTTTTATCACTTCTGAGGTTTTTTCATAGCAAACCTTAGCTGAGTGATTACCATCCATCAGCACCTCGGGCTCTACAATAGGAACCATATCACACTCTTGAACTAATGCCGCATATCTTGCAAGCGCGTGTGCATTTGAATAAATTGATAACTTACTTGGAAATTTATCTGAAATTGAATAAACACCTCTCCATTTAGTAAATCTTGCACCTAATTTATAGTATTCTTTTAATCTCTCTCTCAAACCATCAAGACCCTCGGTTATTTTTTCATAAGTAGAACCTGCTAAAACTTTTGCACCAGTATCAACCTTTATTCCTGGAAGAGCTCCAGAATCACTAATTATTTCAGGGATTGTTTTTGATCCAAAGGACTGTCTGATTGTCTCATCATATAATATTACTCCACCTATACATGTTCTCATACTCTCAGAAGTGAAAAGTGTATTTCTAAAATTAAGTCTGTTATCTTCATTTGACTTTACGTTTACAGCATCAAGCCTTTTAGTCATTGTGCCTGTACTTTCATCAGCCGCAAGTATACCTTTACCACTTAAAATAATTTTAAGAGCAATTTTGTTTAATTCTGACATTAGTTAAGAGCCTTTATACCAGGCAATTCTTTACCTTCAAGATATTCTAAAAATGCTCCACCAGCAGTTGAAACAAAATTAAAAGAATTAAAAATTCCAATATTATTTATTAGAGCAACGGTATCTCCACCTCCTGCTACAGAAAATATTTCACTTGACTTATTTTTTTCAGCAATTTTTTTACCAATTTCAAAACTTCCTTTCGCAAAGTTAGAATTTTCAAAATATCCTGCTGGTCCGTTCCACAGAATAGTTTTACTTAATTCAATAACATTGTTAATTTTATTTATTGTCTTTGGACCAATATCTAAAATTAACTCGTTTTTTCCAACATCATTAACCTCTTTGATTTTAGCTTCACCTTCCATGGCTTTTCCAACTGCAACATCTTCAGGAAAAATAATATTACAAGAGTAATTTTTAGATAATTTAAAAATATCATTAATAATTAATTCACAATTTTCTTCTTGTATTGATTTGCCAATTGAATGACCTTTAAATTTCAGAATATTATTAGCCATCCCTCCTACAAATATAATATTATCAAATTTAGGAATTAAGTTTTTAATTACTGGTATTTTTGTAGATATTTTTGATCCACCAATTATACATGTAATAGGTTTTTTAATCTCGGAAGTAACCTTTTTGAGAGCCTTTATTTCAGTTTCAAACTGCAAACCAGCAAAAGAGGGCAAGAATTTAGTTATTTTGCTAACAGATGAATGCGCTCTATGTGAACAAGAAAATGCATCATTTACAAATAAATCTCCAAGACTTGCGAGCTGCTTGGAAAAATTACTATCGTTTTCCTCCTCTTCATTATAAAATCTTATATTTTCAAGAAAAACTATTTGCTCCTCTGAGTTTTTAAATAGATTAATTTTTTTTAATTCATAAATATTATTTTTTATTAATCGTATTTTTTTAAATATTTTTTTTTCTAAATTTTCACAAATAGGTAGCAATGATAATTTATCATTCATCTTACCTTTTGGTCTCCCAACATGAGAAATAACGATTATTTTTGATTTTTTTTTAATTAAATAATTTAATATTGGTAAAATTTTATTTATTCTGGTTTCATCAATTATCATTCCATTTTTAAAAGGAACATTTAAATCTAGTCTTAATAAAACAATTTTTTCATCAAGGTCTTTTATATCTTTAATAAAATTCATTAAGAATTTTTATGAATATACTCAGCTATGTCACACATCCTATTAGAAAAACCCCACTCATTATCATACCAAGCAGAAATTTTGCCCATATTGGATCCAACAACATTAGTTAACGAAGTATCGATAATTGATGAAGCTGAGTTGTGATTAAAATCAATTGACACAAGCTTTTCATCAGTCATTTCGATTATTTTTTTATCCTGTTTCTTTATAAATTTTTTAAAAGCCAAATTAATTTTCTCAATACTTACCTCTTTATTTGAACAGAATACTAGTTCAATTAAAGACACATTCGGAGTTGGAACTCTCATTGCAATACCTTCCAGTTTACCTTTTAGCGAGGGAATAATCTCGCCTATTGCCTTTGAAGCTCCTGTAGATGTCGGTACGATTGACTGGCTTGCAGATCTTGCTCTTCTTGGGTCTTTATGTGAATTATCCAATATTCTTTGGTCACTTGTAAATGCATGAATGGTTGTCATGAAACCTTTATCAATCCCAAAATTTTCATTTAGAACGTTTGCAACCGGAGCAAGACAGTTCGTTGTACACGACGCAGCAGAGATTATTTTATCTTCTTCTTTTATCTCTTTTTCGTTAACTCCAAATACGATTGTTTTATCAGCATTTTTACAAGGTGCAGAGACAATAACTTTTTTTGCTCCATTTTTAAGATGAGGTATTAATTTATCCTTGGAATTAAATTTACCAGTACACTCGAAAACGTAATCGACACCAAATTTTTTCCAATTGATTTTACTGATATCTGTCTCTTGACTAAATGTAATTTTATTTTTGTTAATTAATAGATTATTTTGATCAAATTTAATGTCCGCATTAAATTTGCCGTGTATTGAGTCATGCTTTAAAAGATTTGAACATGATTCCGAGTTAGTTCTATTGTTTATGTGTTTTATTTCGAAATTAGAATAGTTATTTTCTACTATTGAACGAACAATCATTCTTCCAATTCTTCCCATTCCATTAATTCCAACTTTAAGTTTCATATATTTTGTTTAATCTTTTTTATTATATCTTCAGAATTTAATTCAAAATTTTCATATATATCTTTATATGGTGCACTTTTCCCAAAGCTATCTATTCCAAAATTCAACCCTTTGTGCCCAGTATATTTTTTCCAAAAACTTGTTTCAGAAGCCTCAATTGAAATAACTAAATCAGTTTCGTTTAATATTTTGTTACGATAATCCTCTGTTTTTTGGTCAAATAATTCCTGACATGGCATTGAGATAACTTTTGAATAAATATTTTCTGTGGCCAATTTATGACTAATTTCACATGCTAAGCTAGTTTCAGATCCTGTAGAAAGAATTGTTAAGTTAATTTTATCATTTGTTCTTAGTATTTCGTAAGCACCATTTGAAGATAGATTTTCAGAACTTTCCTGCTTTCTTACAGGTTTTATTTTTTGCCTTGTTAATGCAATTACACTTGGTGTATTATTATTTTCAAGTGCTAGCTCCCAACATTCAAAAGTTTCAATCATATCCGATGGTCTAAATACATTTAAGTTTGGAATAGATCGTAAACTAGTTAATTGTTCAATAGGTTGGTGTGTTGGACCATCTTCTCCAAGACCAATAGAGTCATGAGTAAAAACGTAAATAACTCTTTGTTTCATCATGGCCGCTAGCCTTATAGAGGGTTTGCAATAATCACTAAAAATTAAAAAAGTCCCCCCATAAGGAATTAATCCACTGTGTAAAGCTAAACCATTCATTATACCACACATAGCATGTTCCCTTACACCGTAATGAATGTAATTTCCTGAAAAATTTCCTGGCTTTATAATATTATGATTTTTAGTTTTTGTATTATTTGACCCAGCAAGATCCGCCGATCCTCCAATTAAATTTGAAATTTTTGAGACAATTTCTAAATATTTTTCAGAACATTTTCTAGTTGCTATTGGCTCTAAAGACTTTAAGTATTCTAATTTAACCTTTTCAATTGCAGAATTAATCGGATTTCTTATTAAATTATTTTTAGGTGGAAAATTATTATTGAAATTATTTGACAGAGACCATCCTAGCCATCCCATCGAAGATAGTTTTTTTTGGAATTTTTTTTGATGTAAGTAGGCTTTATTTGATGCTTTTATACCTATAGCTCTCCATTCATCTAGTATTTTTTTAGGTATCTCAAAAGGTTCGTAATTCCATTTTAATTTTTTTCTAACTAATTTAATTTCATCGTCACCCAAAGGGCTCCCATGAGCGGAGGCTTTACCTGATTTATTTGGGGATCCATATCCAATTGTAGTTTTACAAGAAATAGCGATTGGTTTTTTTGAACTTTGTGCTTTCTTCAAAGCTTTGAATATATCTTTTTCATTGTGCCCGTTAATATCTAAAAAATCCCATCCATAACTATTAAATCTTTTTTTGTGATCGTCAGATACTGCTAAACTTGTAGGACCATCAATTGATACAGAATTATTGTCAAATAGTAAAATAAGATTTTTTAATTTTAAATGTCCCGCTAGGCTCAAAGCTTCGTGACTTATTCCTTCCATCAAACAACCGTCTCCAGCTAAAACATAAGTTTTGTGATTAATTATACCTCTTCCAACTTTCTTCTTTAAAATTTCTTCGGCTAAAGCAAAACCAACTGCATTTGAAATACCTTGTCCCAAAGGACCAGTTGTAGTTTCTATTCCTGAATTTGGATGATACTCGGGATGTCCTGCACAAATTGAGTCTAGTTGTCTAAAGTTTTTAATATCGTTTAAACTTATACTTTTATAGCCCGTTAAATAAAGTAATGAATATAGTAACATCGAACCATGCCCTGCGGATAAAATAAATCTATCTCTATTTATCCAGTTTGGATTTTTTGGATCAAATTTCAAAAAATTCTTGAAAAGAACGGTTGCTACATCTGCCATACCCATCGGCATACCCGGATGGCCAGAATTTGCTTTCTGAACTGCATCAATAGATAGAAATCTGATCGCGTTGGCTAATTCTTTGTTATTTTTAATCAAGTTTAGACCTATGTAGACACTTATAGTACAATTTAATAATATAGTTATATATATGAAAACTTTTCAGGAAAAAGAAAAAAAACTTTATGAGTTGTTAAATAAACTGAATAACTTTGATTCATCACTTATTAAATCAAAAGGACAATTAGAAATTAATGATCTAAAGATACATAAAAATCAATTAGAAATTGAAAAAAATAATCTGGAGGAAAAATACCAATCATTAGCCTTAGAATTAGAAAAGGCCAAAAAGAAGATTGATGATCTTGAAAATAGCAAAAAAAAGGACAACCAAAAACAAGTAGAATTTAACCAAAAAATTGATGAATTAAACCAAGAGACAGAGTATTTAATTGAAGAAATAGATAAATGGCAAATGTGAATATAAAATTTAATGGCAAAGATTTTTTGTTATCTTGCGAAGATGGTCAAGAAGACCATTTAGAAATGCTTTCAAATAATTTAAATGAAAAATTTAACTCACTTAAATCCAAATTAGGCAATCTAGGAGAAAATAAATTGCTCCTTATTACATCCATTACTTTAATGGATGAGTATTTTGAAACCAAGAAAAAAATTGAGGAGAAAAAGAGTGAAATAGATAAACTAAAAACAAAATTCAAAGAATTAAAAGAATTAGTTTATAATTATAAAGATCAAAAAGATGCAGAAATAAATAAACTAAATAATGAGCAGGAAAATTTTAAAAAAGAACTAGAGAGTTTAAATAATGGTTATGAAAAAATTATTGATGATGCATCAAGTCAAATTGAAGAATTTATCAATAAAAATAATTTTTCATAACAGAAATTAAAATATTTTTGAAAAAGAAATTAAGAAAAAAACTAATAAAAAAAAGAAAAATAAAATATTTAAAAATAAGCTCTAAACACATTTTTAAAATTTTTAAACTTTTAAGAAATAAATATAAAAAAACAAAAGTAATTGGAGGATATATTCCAATTAATTATGAGTATGATTGTTCAAGTCTTCTCAAATTTTTAGAAAAAAAAAATTATACTATTTGTCTTCCCGTAATTAAAAATAACTATAAAATGAATTTTTTTAAGTTTTCTTTTAAAGATCCATTTAAAATTAACAAACTTGGAATAATAGAGCCCACAAATCTAACTAATAAATTGATACCTGAATTAATTTTTGTCCCTATGGTTGGATATGATAAAAATTTAAATAGATTGGGATATGGTGGTGGATTTTATGACAGATATTTTGAAAAAAATTTAAAATTAAAAAAAATAATCAAAATTGGACTTGCCTTTTCCTTTCAGAGAACTAATAAAATTCCTATTGATAAATTTGATAAAAAAATTGATGAAATAATTACAGAAAAAAAAATTTAGTATGAGAATATTATTTTTAGGTGATGTCGTTGGTCAAACTGGATCTGTTGCAATAAAACAGAATTTACAGAATATCATTAAAGAACATAAAATTGATTTCACAATAGTCAATGGTGAAAACGCTGCTGATAATGGAGTTGGAATTACTCAAAATAATTTAGACGAGTTTTTTTCATGTGGAGTTGACGTTATCACAAGTGGCAATCATATTTGGGATCAAAAAGAAACCTATGAATTTATCAAACAACAACCAAAATTATTAAGACCAATGAACCTAGATAAAAAATTACCAGGAAATGGATTTATAACTTTAACATCTAAAACAGGCTTAAAAATTTGTGTTTTAAATTTAATGGGCAATGTATTTATGAAGAAATGTGATGACTTATTTATAACATTGGAAAAATTTTTAGAAAATAAAACTCTAAAAAAAGATTATGATTGTTTAGTCGTTGATGTGCATGGCGAAATAACTAGTGAAAAAATGGCAGTTGGCCATTTCCTAGATGGAAAAGCATCGTTAGTAGTTGGTACTCATACTCATGTTCCAACAAACGATGCAAGAATTTTAACTGGTGGTACTGCATACATAACTGATGCAGGCATGTGTGGAGATTATGACTCTGTAATTGGAATGGATAAAAATAATTCCATAGATAAATTCTTGAAAAAAGATGCAAAAAAACATTTTCCTGCAAAAGGAATATCATCAATCTGTGGTGTAATTGTTGATGTATCAAAAGAAACTGGCCTAGCTATTCAAATTAGAAACTTTATAACTGGTGGTGCACTTCAAAAAGATAATTAATTTATGGCAGGACACTCTCATTGGGCTGGTATTAAACATAAAAAAGGAAGAGCCGACAAGATTAGATCAAAAGTTTTTTCAAAGTTATCAAGAGAAATAACTGTTGCCGCAAAACTCGGTGATAAAAATCCAGAAATGAACGCAAGACTTAGATCGGCTATTCAATCCGCGCGAGCAGCAAATATGCCAAAAGATAATATTGATAGAGCGATTGAAAAATCTGAGGCTGGCGATCAATCAAATTTTGAGAGCATAAGATATGAAGGTTTTGGTCCAAATAATATAGCTGTGATTGTAGATACATTGACTGACAACAAAAATAGGACTGCATCTTCTATAAGGACACTATTTCAAAAAAATGGTGGAAGATTTGGTGCTCAAGGATCATCATCTCATAATTTCAAACAAAAAGGAGTAATTAAGATAGACTATAACTTAATTTCAGAAGACAGAATGTTGGATCTAGCTTTAAATGCCGGAGCAGAAGAATGTATTTCATACCTAGGAGAGTTTCATGAAATTCATTGTGAAAAAGAACATATTTATAAAGTAAAAAAATTGCTAGAAAATGATATCAACTCGTTTATTTCAACAGGCATTGAATGGATACCTGTAGTTTATGTAGAAGTAAAAGATGGTGAAAAAGATAATATTATTACTTTTTTAGAGCATCTTGAAGAAGATGATGATGTTCAAAATGTTTATAGTAATGTTAAATTAAAAGATTAAATGTTTATTATTGGAATAGATCCAGGAATATCGGGTGCAATTTGTTTTTTTATGGATGGTAAAATTATCGATATAATTGATATGCCAACCATGGCAGAGGGTAAAAAAAATAAAAAACAAGTTAACGGAAATCAGTTATTTAATGAGATAAAATCACGATTATCAGGTATTAATAATATAGATGAAACATGTGTAGTTGTTGAGCATGTAACTGCAATGCCAGGCCAGGGGGTAACCAGCATGTTTAACTTTGGTCAATCATTTGGTGTTATAAAGGGTATTTGCTCGGCTATGCAGTTACCAATACACTTTGTAAGACCTACAAAATGGAAAAAGTACTTTAATTTAATAAACACCTCAAAAGATGCAAGCCGTACTCGTGCAATAGAATTGTTTCCAAAATCTTCCGATAAACTAAAAAGGAAAAAAGATTCAAATAAAGCTGACTCAATATTAATAGCTAGCTACTATTATAACACTTATAAAACTGAATAAATTGCTTAATAAGGAGTCATATTCATGACACATTTAAGTGTGAAAAGAGTCGAATGGAAGCAGATATTGCAACACAAGCTGTTGGTTTGACCTCAAGCGCAGATTTTTCAATTCTAAATCTGTTTATTAGAGCTGATATTATAGTAAAACTAGTAATATTAATGCTAATCGCAGCATCAATATATTCATGGGCGATAATATTTGAAAAATTTAGAATGTTTAAAAAAATTAACCAATCAACATTAGAATTTGAGGAAAAATTCTGGAGATCAAAATCTGCTGAATCTTTTTATAACAATTTACCTGCGGAAATGGATGATCCTATGTCAATGGTATTTAAAGATTCAATGCAAACAGTTTTAAAATCAAGATCTAAATCAAACCTTAGTGAGAGATTAACAAATATTATGGCGACCAATATTGAGAAACAAATGTCTGTTATAGAAAAAAATTTTACATTTTTAGCAACAGTCGGAGCAACAGCGCCATTTATTGGTTTATTTGGTACAGTTTGGGGAATTATGAATTCATTTCAATCAATAGCTATTTCAAGAAATACAAGTTTAGCTATTGTGGCACCAGGAATTGCAGAAGCACTTTTTGCAACTGCATTAGGTTTGCTCGCAGCGATCCCAGCTGTTGTAGCTTATAATAAATTTAATAGCGACGCCAGAAAGTACTCAAATAAGTTAGAAGATTTTTCCAAAAGATTTTTAGCAATAATTTAATATGGCATTTAAACTTGGTCGATCATCGAAAGAACCTATGAGCGAGATTAATGTAACACCTTTTGTTGATGTAATGTTAGTGTTGTTAATAATCTTTATGGTAACTGCCCCTCTTTTAACAGTTGGTGTTCAAGTGGATCTTCCTGAGACTTCAGCGGACTCTTTGCCAGAAGAGCAAGAGCCCTTAACTCTTACAATCAATTCAAAGGGTGAAATTTTTATCCAAGAGTCAAAAGTTGAGTTTGATAGTCTAACAGCAAAAATTTTAGCAGTATCTAAAAATAGAACTGATACTAGGATTTATGTTAGAGGAGATAAGGCAATAAATTATGGTCGAGTACTTGAAATAATGGGAATGTTGTCTGGATCTGGCTTTACAAAAGTCGCATTGATATCGGAGCCATACAAAGATAGGTAGTAAATGCCTCAAAATTTACTTTTTTCCTTTTTATTCCACGTCTCAGTAATTGCAATTGCTGTTGTAAGCTTTCCTTTTATCGCAAAAAAACCAATTGATATTCCACCTTTGGTCTCTGTAGAATTAATCCAGATAGCAGATCAAACAAATATCCCCTTCGCACCAAAAGCTGAAAAAATTATTGAAAAAGTTAAAAAGGAAAAAGAAAAATTAGTTTCAGATCAAGCCCCACCAAAAAAAGTTAAAAAAGAAAAACCAGATTCAATACCATTGCCTGATCAAGAAATTGAAAAAATTAAAAAAGTAGAAAAAGATAAGCAAAACCCTAAAATCGAGGATACAAAAGTGAAACAGGTATCAGAGTTTGAAAAAAAGGAGTTGTTTGACCCAAATAACATTGCAGCACTTATCGATAAATCAAAAGAAAATTTTGCAGAAACTAATATAAAAAATGATGAAATTACCCAATCTCAAGATGAAACTATGAAATTATCTGGTTTAACTTTAAATGAGGAAGATGCTTTAAAAGCACAAATTTTTGGTTGCTGGAGCATTCCTTTAGGTTTACCTTACAACGAAAATTTATTAGTAAGAATTAAATTAAAATTGAAACCAGATGGAACAGTGATTAGATCAGAAATTTTAGATCATGCAAGGATGAATAAACCTGGGCAAGGATTCTATAAGGTATTAGCTGAAAGTGCGCTTAGAGCAATTCAACTATGTCAACCTTTAAGAGTGCCAACAACAGGTTACGAAAAATGGAAAGATTTACAGTTAAATTTTGATGCAAGAGAAATGTTAGAGGGATGATGAAATATTTAAAACTCTGTGTATTATTTATTTTTATACTCTTTCCTCTTAAATTAGATGCATTAATTGAAGTTGACATTACTAGAGGAAACCTAAATCCTTTACCAATAGCAGTATCTGCATTATACGCTGATAATGATACAATTAAATTATTAAAGAAAGAAATCAAGATTGATCAAATAGGCAATGAAATATCCAAAATAATTGAAAATAATTTACGAGCAACTGGATTATTTAATCCATTAGAGAAAAAAGCTTTTCTTCAGAAACCCGATGTTGCACATTTAAAACCGAGATTTGAGGATTGGTCTTTAATTAAAGCTCAAGCATTAATAACAGGCAAAGTAGAATTTAAGGATGATAAAGTAAGAGTTGAATTTAGACTTTGGGATGTTTTAGCGGCTAGAGAAATGTTGGCTCTGGCATTTACAACAGTTCCTAATAATTGGAGAAGAATTGGACATATAATTTCTGATAAGATTTATGAAAGACTTACCGGTGAGCAGGGATATTTTGATACTAGAATTATTTTTGTTTCAGAGGAAGGTCCAAAAACAAAAAGAGTAAAAAAACTAGCTATTATGGATCAAGATGGTTTTAATACAAAATATTTAACATTAGGAAATGAATTAGTTTTAACACCAAGATTTAACCCAACAAATCAAATGGTAACTTACTTATCGTATTTTAAAAATCTACCAAGGGTTTATTTATTAGATATTGAAACTGGGGTTCAAGAGGTTGTTGGTGATTTTCCCGGAATGACTTTTGCTCCTAGATTTTCACCTGACGGAAAAAAAATTATTATGAGCTTTGCTAAAGATGGCAACTCGGACATATATACAATGGATTTAGAAAATAGAATTGTTGAAAGAATAACCAATCATCCATCGATTGATACTTCGCCATCTTATTCTCCTAATGGTAAATTTATAACTTTCAATTCAGACAGAAGTGGTTATCAACAAATTTACGTAATGAAAAGTGATGGATCAAATGTAAAAAGAATTTCTTTTGGAAATGGTTTGTATGGAACACCAGTATGGTCACCTAGGGGAGATTTAATTGCATTTACAAAATTGCATAAGGGTAAATTTTACATTGGAGTAATGAGAACTGATGGATCAGGAGAGAGATTATTGACAGAAAATTATTATCAAGAGATTAATGAAAAATTTTTAATTGTTTTATAAAAAACTTTTGTTATAAAACCGCTATGAAAAAAAAAATTCATCCTGATTACCATCTAATAAAAGTCCAAATGACTGATGGAACTCAATTTGAAACTAAATCAACTTGGGGAAAAAAAGATGATGTCTTAAAGCTCGAAATTGACCCTAAGTCACATGCAGCATGGACAGGTGGTAAACAAAAAATTTTAGATAAAGGAAGAGTAAGTAAGTTTAACAAAAAATTCCAAAATTTTAGAACTTCAAAAAATAACTAATGTCAGTAGCCCCATTAATGCCAGTTGCCACCGCTGTCTGGTTGGTTGAAAATACTTCTCTGACTTTTAAGCAAATAGCTGACTTTTGTAAAATGCATGAGGTCGAAGTTCAAAGTATTGCTGATGGAGAAGTTGGAAAAGGTATTGTTGGATATAATCCAATAATATCTGGCCAATTAACTAGAGAAGAAATAAATCTTTCAAGCAATGACCAATCAAGACCATTAAACCTCTCACAAAACGAAATTAAAATAAGTTCTGAAAGTAAAAAAGATAAAAGATATGTTCCTTTATCGAAGAGACAGGATAAGCCTGACTCAGCTTTGTGGTTGATAAAAAATCACTCAAAATTAAAGGACTCACAAATTGCTAAGCTTATTGGTATTACCAGCTCATCTGTTAAATCAATTAGAAATAAAAGTCATTGGAACTACAATAACCTGAACCCCAAAGATCCCGTAGCTATGGGATTATTTTCTCAAAAAGATCTTCTAGACTCTTTGGAAAAGGCAGATAGAAGGATTAAAAGAGAACAAAAATTAAAAACAAGTTAAGTTTCTTTAAAAAAAAATAGACAAAATAAATATATGGTGCTAGTTAATCATTTTTTTGGAGGTGTTTATTAAAATAGAAGTAAAAGATAATAATGTTGAGCAAGCTTTAAGAGTTTTGAAAAGAAAACTCCAAAAGGATGGCTTTTATAAAATAATTAAATTAAAAAATACCTACGAGAAGCCCTCGGAAAGAAAAAAAAGAATATTACAAGAGAATATTAAAAGAGTTAAGAAGTTAAATAAACTCAAGAATAGAATTTAATTAACGCGGGGTGGAGCAGCCTGGTAGCTCGCAAGGCTCATAACCTTGAGGTCGGCGGTTCAAATCCGTCCCCCGCAACCAATTCAAAGTTTTAAAATAATTTTTTTTTTAATTTTCATAAGTACATTTACTGTTGAACCCATTTAGAATAAATTCAAATTTTAAAAATTTATGAACCTTAAACACGCTATATTTTTTTATCCTTCAATGGAAAGGGGTGGTGTTACTGTCAATATAAAACATTTAATAAATTATTTAACTAATAATAATATTAAGGTTACTTTAATTTCAAGTAAAATTGACAAAAAAGGACCTGGTTTTCAAAAAAAGAATTTTATATTTTTAAGGGTAAATCCTTTTTTAAAATTATTTTTTTTACCTTATAGATGGTTGATTGCATTTTATTCTATTAAAAATTTAATAAAAAGTTTTTCATTATATAAAAAGGAAAATACAGTAGTGCTTTCAATGCAAAGCAGTATGGTTGCAATAATAATTTGTAAATTTTATGGAATTAAAGTTGTAGCGAGAAATTCTGAAGATCCCCTATCTTCAACTGTATATGCAGATAATTACTTTTTAGCTTTTATTGTATTTATAATGAGGTTTTTTATATATAATTTTGCTAATGGAATTCTAACTAATTCTTTAGGTTCAAAAAAATCTTTAGAATTATTTATTTTAAATAAAAATAAAGTTAAAACAATTTATAATCCGTATTTATTAAAAATAAAAAAAATAAAAAAAATAAAAAAGAAGAATATTATTTTATCTGTAGGTAGATTGTGTAAGCAAAAAGACTTTGAAACGCTAATATTAGGTTTCTCAATATTTATAAAAAAATTTCCTAATTACAAATTAGTAATACTTGGTGATGGTCCTGATAAAATCAAGTTAGAAAATTTAATTAAAAATTTAAAATTAGAAAAAAAAATATTTTTAAAAGGTTGGATAAAAAATACTGAAAAATATTTTTCTTCTGCAAAAGTTTTTGCCCTTACATCTTTGTATGAAGGATTGGGAAACGTATATATTGATGCAATTAACTTTGAAATTCCATGCGTTTATACTAATTGTAAAAGTGGCCCTGATGAAATTTTGTTAAATGGAAAAGGTGGATATAAGGTTAAAATTAGAGATAAACATGATTTAAATTTCAAACTCGAAAAATGTGTATTAAATTATAAATTAAGTCAGGATAAAGCGCGGCAAGCAAAAAAAAAGATAGGTAGATTTTATTATAGAACTACCTGTCCAAGATATTTAAATTATCTTGAGGAGATTTCACTTAAATAATCAATATTAAACTTTGATTTTTTACTATCACTTAAAAAAGTTTTTACAGTTTCGAGGGTCAATTGATTATAAGATTTTCCAAATTTTTCTATTTTTTCAATAATTGACGGTGGAATTGTAATTATATGACATCCTACTTGCTTAGCTTGTATATAATTATATGGCTCTCTAACACTGGCCCAAAGAATTTCTACTTTTTTAAATTTTTTTGAAAGTTTGATACTTTTTTTAATTTCAGGTAGCGGATCTTTTCCTGCGTCAGCAGCTCTGCCTATAAATAAAGATATGATTACATTTGTTTTTTTATTTATAGAATTTAATATTTTTAAAACTTGTTGTGAATTATAAACTGCAGTTATATTCATTTTTATATTCTTTTTACTTAATTCTCGGATTACCTTTCCCATAAACAAACCTTTTGAATTTACTACTGGAATTTTAACATAAACATTTTTACCCCATGAATTTATTTCTAAAGCCTGTTTTTTAATATCATGATAATTATCTCCAAACACTTCAAGTGAAACTGTTTTTTTTGGTGAAATTTTTAAAATTTGTTTTGAATATAATTTATAATTTTTCGCACCTGCTTTCCTCATTAAGCTAGGATTTGTTGTAAAACCATCAACAATTTTTTTTTTACTAAAAACTTTGATCAAATTTAGATCTGCAATATCACAAAAAATTTTTGTTTTCATTTTTTTAAAATTTATGAGCTAAGTCTTCTCTAATATACACAAAATTTGTCAGATGAAAAATATTAGTTTCAGCCTTTTCCGGATTTACTTTCAAAAGCTTGTTGCCAAAGGGTAAAATTTGAAATAATTCGTATTTTTTTAAATGTTTAGAAAATTCATACATTGTTTGGTTTTTAAATAATTGGTGAACGTTAAATTCAAGCTGAATATATTTGGGTTTAATATTTTCTATTGTTTTTTTTGAACCTTTAATTACTTCGAGTTCATAGCCTTCTGTATCAATTTTGATCAAATCAATTTCTTTATTTAATAATTTTTTCTTCTCTACGAATTCATCTAAAGTGATTATATTTACTAAAGTTGTTTTAT
Organism: uncultured Pelagibacteraceae bacterium; assembly: GCA_902631595.1. GTDB lineage: Bacteria > Pseudomonadota > Alphaproteobacteria > Pelagibacterales > Pelagibacteraceae > Pelagibacter. The sequence goes on from CACOZH010000009.1 coordinate 23,190, forward strand.
TTAAAGTATCGTTGTAAAAAGAGAGTTTGTTAAATTCGTTTAAAAAAGTAGCTTTTTCAGATTTTTCGTCTGTGAAGTTAAGATTTTTCTCCACCGTTTTATCTCCTAAAGCTATATTAAATGCCTGAATCCTGTCTGGGTACTTACTAACAACTTTATTTAAACTTTCGAACGCTCCATTCAAAGGTTCAAACGCATATATATATGACTTAGTCTCTTTTATTAATAATTCTGAATATTTTCCGATATTTGCACCTATATCTAAACTTAATTTAAGATCATTAGATATACCTTGGATGAAATTTCTTTCTCCAGAAGTTTTGAAATTACCATAATTATTATATCCTTTAGCACGTAAGGATAATGAAAAAATTATATTATTTATTTTTTGTGTACTTTTCCTTCCAAACACAAAGTTATAAATATAGGAAATTTTTTTATAAATATATATTAATATATCATTTGGTTTCATTAGAATATATTTGAAGATTAAATTTTAATCTAAATTTTTTAAAATCTCTTCAGTCATTTTTTTTGCATCAGCAAATAACATTAAAGTATTTTCTCTATAAAATAAGTCATTATCAATACCTGCATATCCAGGTGAAAGGCTTCTTTTTACAAATAAAACAGATTTACTTTTTTCAACGTCTAAAACGGGCATCCCATAAATTGGGCTTTGTGGATCACTTTTTGCAACAGGGTTTGTTACATCATTTGCTCCTATTACATAAGCTACATCACAATTGGCAAAATCATTGTTTACCTCTTCGAGTTCAAATACTTCATCGTAAGGAACATTCGCTTCAGCAAGTAATACATTCATATGACCTGGCATCCTGCCTGCTACTGGATGAATAGCATAGGAAACTTTAACTCCATTTTTTTTTAAAGCATCAACCATTTCTCTTAAAGCATGTTGGGCTTGTGCAACCGCCATTCCATATCCTGGAACTATAATTACTGATGAAGCATTTTTCATCAAAAAAGCTGCATCATCTGCATTCCCGCTTTTTACAGGTTTTTGTTCCTTGCTTGATTTAGATGTCGTCTGATCTGTTGCGCCCCACCCACCTAAAATTACATTAAAAAAAGATCTATTCATTCCCTTGCACATTATGTAAGAAAGAATTGCACCTGATGAACCTACAAGAGCACCAGTTATAATTAATGCAGAATTCTCAAGAGTAAAGCCAATCCCAGCAGCGGCCCAACCTGAATAAGAATTTAGCATTGATATAACTACAGGCATATCTGCGCCACCAATTGGAATTATTAATAAAAAACCTACGATGAAAGATATAAATATTAAGAGCCAAAAATAATTAGAGACTTGAGTTTTACAAAGCAGAAATATTAAAACAATGATTGAAATACCAATAGATAAATTTAAAAAGTGCTGACCTTTAAAAGTTATTGGTGCACCTGACATTAATCCTTGTAGTTTCAAAAATGCTATTACCGATCCAGAGAAAGTTATTGCACCAACTGCTGCACCAATTGACATTTCAATCAAACTTGCAAGTTTTATATCTCCTATAGTTCCCAAATTAAATGCTTCAGGTCTCAAGAAAGCAGATATTGCCACAAAAACTGCCGCTAAGCCGACTAAACTATGAAATCCAGCAACTAATTCTGGCATTGCAGTCATCGGAATTCTAAAAGCTATAAAAGCTCCGATTGATCCACCAATTAATAAAAATACAAATACATAAATGAAACCCATTCCAAAATTTCCTACGGTTAAAAAAGTTACCGTAATAGCGATTATCATACCAGCAATACCAAAATAATTTCCCCTTCTTGAGGTTTCCGGTGATGACAATCCTCTCAACGCTAGAATAAATAAAATTCCAGATATTAAATAGAAAATTGCTGATAAATTTGCTGACATAAATTATTTTTTCTTTTTTTTGTACATTTGCAACATTCTTTGAGTTACTAAAAAACCTCCAAATATATTTATTGCCGCAAGTAATATTGCTAAAAAACCAAATATATTTGCTGTTTCAAAGATTTTTTCAGATGAGCTTGCTAAAGCCGCTATAATAGCACCAACAACTATTACTGACGAAATCGCGTTTGTTACTGACATTAGGGGTGTGTGTAAAGATGGAGTAACACTCCAAACAACATAGTATCCCACAAAAATTGATAGAATAAATATGCTTAGTCTAAATATAAAAGGATCTATTTCCATAATTTATTTAATGAGAGTATTTTTAATTATCTCATCCTCAAGGTTAATTTTAATTTTTTTATTCTCCTTATCATACAAATTATTTACGAAGTTAAACAAATTTTTTGCATAAAGATTTGATGATGAAATTGGTAATTTATTAAGTATATTTCTTTCACCTAATATTTTTACTCCATTATGATCCACAATTTCATCAACTTTTGTAAATTCGGAATTACCACCTTGTGTAGCTGCTAAATCATAAATTATCGATCCATTTTGCATATTTTCAATCATATCTTTTTTAATAATTATAGGTGCTTTTTTTCCAGGTATTAATGCTGTACAAATCACTATATCAATTTTTTCAAGGTTTTTCTTTAAAAGTTCCTCTTGTTTTTTTTTAAATTCGTCAGATGTTTCTTTTGCATAACCACCTGATGTTTCAAGATTTTCTGATCCTTCAACTGTCAAAAATTTTCCACCTAAACTCTCCACTTGT
>CACOZH010000010.1 GCA_902631595.1 uncultured Pelagibacteraceae bacterium
CAAAAACTGGTGGTAAAGAAGCTTTAAGCTATGTTGAAAAAAGAGTTTTTCCTGGTGAAGTAATGAATGGAATGCTTGTATACATGGCTGATAACCAAGCAAAAGGATCTGATGCAGCAGTTGAGTTTTTAATCAAACATGAGGATATCTGGACTAAATGGGTTTCTTCGTCAGCTGCGAAAAAAATCAAGAAAAGTTTATAATAACTTAATTATAACGAGCCTATTTTTTAATAGGCTCGTTACTAAAAAAAATAATTATGGAATTTTTTACTGAATTTCCAGAACTAGGTAGACGTTCACAAATGGAGCTAAGAAAAGGTATAGACTTAGCTTTTAGAAATTTTTCAAGAGAGTATGGAGATGGCATCGAGGCATTTTTTGATCCATTATTATTTTTTTTAGTTTCATTAGAAAAAATATTACTATCAACACCATGGATGATTATTATCGCTATCGTTTGCGGATTTGCCTGGTTAGGATCTAGAAGTTGGAAACTTGTAGTAGGTAGTGGAATAGCATTTCTATTAATTGGTTATTTTGGAATGTGGGAAGACTGTATGGCAACAGTTGCTATTATTCTTGTTTGTACAATTATTTGTATTGTATTTGGAATCCCTATTGGAATAATTATGGCCAGATCAAGTAGAGCAGAAAAAGCTATACTTCCAATTTTAGACATGATGCAAACAATTCCTAGTTTTGTTTATTTAATCCCAATACTAATGTTGTTAGGAATAGGAAAAGTTCCTGGTCTAATAGCTGTATGTGTTTATGCTGTACCTCCAATTATTAGATTAACTAATCTTGGAATACGAGAGGTTGATAAAGAGACTTTAGAAGCAAGTGAGGCATTTGGCGCAACTACAGTCCAAAAACTTAAATCTGTTCAAATACCACTAGCTTTACCCACAGTATTTGCTGGCGTGAACCAAACCATCATGATGGCGCTTGCTATGGTAGTTATTGCATCTATGATTGGAGTAAAAGGGCTTGGAGTGCCAATTTTAAGAGCAGTGTCTAATCAATATTTAGCTTTAGGATTATTCAATGGGTTGGCTATTGTAGCTCTTGCCATAGTATTCGATAGGGTCACGCAAGAATACGGAAGAAGAATTCAAAAACATAGAGGTCAAAGAAAGTAAAATTTTCTAGACAGTCATTCTAAAATAAATAAATATTCAAGCACGAATGAAATTTTCAATAGAGATTGGACCCGCAACAGAACTAGATACATTGCCTGCTTTAAAGGACGTATATATTACAATGTTGCCTGGAGGTGATTTTAAGGAGACAGCAAATCAGGCTGAAAAATTGGTTAAAAAAGGTTTTAACCCAATTCCACACATTCCTGCTAGATCGATTGAAAATGATGCACAACTTAAAGAATACATTTCTAGATGTAAAGATGGAGGAACAAAACAAGTCTTAGTAATTGGCGGAAGTAGGGAGCCAGTAGGAGATTTTGACAGCTCCATCCAACTTTTAGAAACCGGCTATTTTGAGGATATGATGATTGGAATTGCTGGACACCCTGAAGGGAGTCCTGATATATCTGACTCAAAATTAGAAAAAGCTATGAATGATAAAAAGCCTTATGCTGACTATATAGTTACCCAATGGTTGCTAGATCCTCAGCCAATCATAGATTTTATATCTAAACAATCAGTACCAGTTCATGTTGGAATTACTGGACCTTTAAAAATTACAAGCTTAATAAAGTTTGCAAATATTGTTGGGGCAAAAAATTCCTTAAACTTTCTAAAATCTAATTTTAGTAAGGCGTTAGATTTAATGAAACCTAAAGACCCTAATGATTTAATTGGGAAAGTTAAATCGCATACTGATAACTTCCACATTTATACATTCGGCGGCTTGAAGGAAACTAACAAGTGGTTGATGGAGAATAAATATGTCTAAAGAATTTGACTATAATAAAATGAGGCATGTAACGTCAGTGGATCAATCTGACAGAAAGGTCCCTTATAATTTAAGACAGAGTGGACCAACAAAAGTAGAAATGCTAATTTCAACAAGAGTAAGAAAATCACCTTATTGGCATTTATCAATGAGAGAAGGTTGCTGGAGAGCAACTGTATATAATCGTATTTATCACCCAAGAGGATACGTGAAGCCAGAAGACGGTGGAGCAATGGTTGAATACGATGCAATTGTAAACCATGTAACAATGTGGAACGTTGCTGTTGAAAGACAAATACAGGTTAAAGGTCCTGATGCAGAAAAATTTGTTGATTATGTAATTACTAGAGATGCAACAAAAATTTCACCAATGAAAGCAAGATATGTAATCTTGTGTAATCAATATGGTGGAGTATTAAATGACCCAATACTTTTAAGAATTTCAAAAGATGAATTTTGGTTTTCTTTATCGGATAGTGATATCGGAATGTATTTACAAGGTGTAAACGCTGATGGTAAATTTAATTGTGAGATACACGAAATAGATGTATCACCAGTACAAATACAAGGTCCAAAATCTAAAGCCTTAATGCAAGACCTTTGTGGTGATCAAGTTGATTTTGATAATATTCCTTTTTATGGTTTAGCGTCTGCAAAAATTGGAGGTAGAAGTTGTATAATTTCTCAATCTGGTTTTTCAGGGGAAGCAGGTTATGAAATATATTTAAGAGAATCTACTTTATATGCTGAGGATATGTGGAACTCAGTTTTAGAAGCTGGAAAAAAACATAATTTGATGGTAATCGCTCCTGCTCACCATAGAAGAATTCAAGCAGGAATATTGTCTTGGGGACAAGATATGGATCATCAACATAATCCTTATCAATGTAATTTAGGTTATCAAGTTTCTCTTTCTGGAAAAGGTGAATGGAATAAAAAAGGAGATTATGTTGGAAAAAAAGCTTTAGAGGCCATGGGTGCTGAAATTAAAGCTGGTAAAAAACCTTACAAGCTTCAACTGGTTGGTATGGAATTAGGTGGAAAACCAATTGATGACTATGCCCCTGATTTTTGGCTAGTGTCTAATGATGACGGAGGAGAACCCGTTGGTTTTATTACATCGCCATGGTGGCATCCAGAAAAAAAAATCAATATTGCAATGGGCTATGTGCCATTTGATGGAACTTTAAATGCTAATGGATTTCCTAAAGGAAAAGTTGGCACTAAATATAAAGTACATCTTCCGGAAAAATACTCTGAGAATCCAGGGAAACCGGTTGATGCAATTGTTGTTGATATACCATTCAAAGAATCATTCAATGCAAATACTCGAGAGGTTGTAAAAGGTTAATCAATTAAGGGGAGGCAATCCCTCCCCTTTTAAAAAATTACCATTCGACATTTCTTATATAATTATATATTAAATATTTGATAATGAGCGTAACGCTTATAGTAATATGTATATTTTTTATAATTGCCTTAATCATATTCCCATTAGTGGTCTCCTATTTTGCTCAAAAAAAAGATAAAAAATAATGTTTGGACAATTTTTACATATAGTCGTTAGTTGTTTAAAATTAGATAGAGCCATTTTTAAAGATCCAAAATATTATGGTGAAGCAGCAATTTATTTTGCTGGCTTAATAATGATATTTGATGGTGTAGCTGGAGCAGTTGCCGCAAACACTTTTGTAAAAACATCAGTTGGTATTTCTGGAATAACGGCTTTAGTAACATGGTTAATTTGGTCAATATTCATCTATGTAATAGGAGTTAAACTTTTTCCTGATACAAATTCAAAGATACCTTTTAAAAGAGTTCTAATAGGCGTAGGTTATGCACATTCCCCTGGTTTAATTAGATTTTTTGCCGTAACTCCAGAGCTTGTAATTCCTATAATTTTTATAACTCAATTTTGGATATTTGCCGCTTTAATCATTTCTACAAAACATATTTTAAACTTAAAATCAAATTTAAAAGCTTTCGGAATAATATTTTTATCTTTTCTTATAATAGCTTTTTTGTCTATATCTTTTGTAATGAGCAGGATGAGTGCCCTCCCTATTTCGAATATAAGTTAAATGGGGAATATGGTCTTTGAAGTCCTACAAGAGGCACAGAGTTTATATCCTGTGAGAATTAAATTCTGCTTTACGCTTTCATCTTCTTTATCGCATTCCTCACAAATGCTATCTAGAATTTCATCATCTATGTTTTCATCTTTAATCATTGTCTGTTAATCCAGCTCCAGCAGATTTTTCTTTTAATTCATCAGTTTCATCTACAAATGTATCATTTGCAAATTTGGTAATTTCTTTCCACTCTTGCTCACTAAAAGAATTATTATTATCCAAAAAATTTATTAATACGATATTAGCGCTTTCCCAAATCTCATTTTTAAAATAGTTTCCAAAAATACTTTGATTAAAGTTTAAAATAAATTCTTTTTCATCCATTTTAATAAATATTTTTTTACCTAATACTTCAGACGCTCTGCTTGCAAATGATAAAAATAAAATTGGATAAGCAATTTTGTTTAATTCAATTGAATTTAATTTTTCCAAAGATTTGATTTGATCTAGAAAACTTATACCTAAACTAATTGGACAATGAGATTTATTTTCAGATATATTAGTTTTAGATACCAGTTTAATTTTTTGAAATTTATTTTGATCATAAATTTTTAAATATTGGTTAAGATTTTTTAGTCCTGGTAGACCAAATAATTCCAGTTGCTTAATACTTTTACCTATTTCTTCAGCGGATCCCCAACTGAAACCTTTTGCCCTTGAAGCACGTTTAGATATAGTATCAATTTCACTAAAAGATCTCATTTAATTTAAAGTTTCATAAACCCATTTATCATCAAAGTTTTCTAATTGATTTGGAAGAGGGGCTCCTTGAAACATGCAAATTCTTAACCACTTATCTGATCTTGGATCAAATTTGATTGCACCAAAAAATGACAATTTAAATCTTAGCATATCAATTGGCATTAGTTGCTGTCCAATAGTGTTATCTAAAATTTCAGAGTAAGGAAAATTTTCAATTATAAATGCCCTTCTAATTACATGTCTTAACTCATCGTTTTCTGTTAAAAATTCTGCAATAGATAAACTATTTTTGGTAACTATGAGTCTCTCATATAATTTTTTGATATCTCTTGCGATTGCTAAAGGTTGTTCTAACTCAGATCCATTAACTTCATATCTACTACCCAATCGGGGTTCCTCTTTGTTTTTTGAAATAAACCAAAAATTATGATTATTTTCTTTTTTACTAAAATCTAATTTCAAAATATCAGAATAATTATTTTAAATAATATCTCTTAGCTCAGATATTTTTCTTTCTGTGGGTATTGTAAAATAATTATCTTCATCTGAGCTCATCTTATCTTTGAACTTATTTACTATTTCATCAAAAGGTTCCATAAACATAGAAACTAAATATTCCAAACATTCGTCGCTCACTTTATTTTCAGACCATTTATAAATTTCGTTAAATAAGAATTTTTGATTAATGTTAATTTCATCTAAATATTTTATCGTTTTTTTTAAATCCTCGAGTAAATTTTTAATCTTATTTTTTTGAAAATCGCTATCTGTATTCCAATTTTCGACATTTTTAATAGACTTTTTAAGACAGGTAAGAAAGATGTTGAATTCTTTTTTATTAACATTCTCAACTTCTCTAATTTTTTTTAAAATATTTTCTCTAGCAAGAACCCAATTATTTAGTAAAGTTGGATGATTTACAATGAAAGGTGCCATACCAAGTCCTGTTGAATTACCAATTCCGAGGCCTTTTGCAATTTTTCTATCAAGTTCTACAAATTTTTTTGGATTTTTATTTTTTGCAATATGATTTATTTGATCGAACGTAAATTGTCTTACTAAATAGACTAACATCATTTCTAATCTGAATGGCCCTTTAATTTCCGATCGATTTTTGACTCTAAATCTATCAGCTAAACCAAATTTACCAGATCCATAAACCGCAGTTGTTCTGTATAAATATCCAACTTTTGATAAAATATTTTTATCTGGTTGTCTGCCATTGGATAAACTTTCAACAACCTCATTAAACAATCTTACTGATCTATTTGCTCTTGAAAGGGCTAACTCTTTATAACTTAATCTTCCAACTTCTTGCTTTGGAACATTTTCATTTAGTCTTTCAATATCCTGCTTGGTTGGAATGCCATCGTGTAGTGCAAACGCAGCATCCCACTTAGTTGCGATAACTCTATCAGATCTTTCATCATCGCTAAGTTTATTTGCAAAACAAACTAGGGAGTAAGTTCTGTTATTTTTAGAAAATGAGTATACAACTCTACCATATCCTTCTTTATTTAATTCGAACAAATCTCTTGAGTACTTCCAGTCTTTAAATTCCTCCAAAAATGATCTTAAAAATGAAAGTTTTGACTGGTGAAAGCAACCCAACCTGGAAAGCTTCATAATTTCTTTTGGTGATCTTAACTGAATCTGCATTAATTCATTCTTTTATAAAAATTAAACCAATTATTACCAAGGATACCATTTATTTCATTTTTGCTAAATCCAATTTTAAATAAACCACTCTCTAAATTGGAAAATCCCCTTGCATCAATAAACCAATCAGGCTGTTTTGGAAAGCCAGAATTTTTTTTTGTTCCCTCTCCAAAGTTTTTTGCCTTAGCCCATGTCCCATTTCTCATCCATTCAACCACAGTGTCAGGTTGATTTAAACAAAGATCCGATCCAATGCCTATTTTTTCAGCGCCCATAAGTTCTGCAGTTTTTGCTACCATTTCACAAAAACTTTCTAGTGAGCAATTTGTTCCATTTTTAAGATGATGAGGATATAGCGATAGTCCCAACATTCCGTCGTTTTTTGATAAAATTTTAAGTAATTCATCTGATTTGTTTCTTTTAGCTGAGTGCCAAAAAGTAGGGTTTGCATGAGTTATTGCAATTGGTTTTTGACTTATATTAATTGCATCTATTGTACTTTTTTCTGCTGAGTGAGACATATCAATTACAAGACCTAGTCTATTCATTTCTTTAATTACTTCTTTTCCAAAATTTGTAACTCCGCTATCTATATTTTCAAAACATCCTGTGGCTAACAGTGACTGATTATTGTAAGTTAGTTGCATAAATCTACAACCAAGATCATAAACTTTTTCAACTAAACCAATATCGTCTTCAATAGGTGAACAATTTTGAAAACCAAAAAAAATTGCAGTTTTTTTTTCTTTCCTAGCTTTTTCAATATCTTTATAAGATTTTCCTAGAAAAATTAGATCTGAATTATCTTTAAAATATGTATTCCATTCATCAACTCTAGATTTGAATTCATCAAAATCTTCATGATAAACAACTGTAACATGTACAGCATCTAATCCAGCCTCTTTGTTGATTTGAAATACTTCTCTTGACCATTTACAGTACTGCAGGTTGTCTATTTTATAATTCATATTATAAAAGGTATATTAGATTAAAAATATTTGCTATTAAATGAATAAAATGCCTCAAAAAAATAAACCTTTAGTATCAATAATTATGGGTAGTCAATCAGATTACAAGACTATGAAATATGCCGAAAACGTTTTTAAAAGTTTAAAAATTAAATATGAAACAAAAATTGTATCTGCTCATAGAACTCCTAAAAGACTATTCGAGTATGCCTTAGGTGCAGAAAAAAAAAAAATTTCTGTAATAATTGCTGGAGCTGGCGGATCTGCTCATTTACCTGGGATGGTGGCTGCCATATCTCATATTCCGGTAATTGGCGTTCCAATTGAAAGTAAGAAATTAAAAGGGTTAGATAGTTTATTATCTATAGTTCAAATGCCCAAAGGAATACCTGTTGGATCAGTTGCTATAGGAAAAGATGGAGCAATTAATGCTGCATTATACGCTGCTTCTATCATGGCACTAAGTGACAAAAAAATTAAATTTAAATTAAAACAATTGAGATCTAAACAAACTAAATCGGTAAAAATAAAACCTAAATAGCAAATATGTCAGAACTAACAGTTGGAATTTTAGGTGGTGGTCAACTAGGAAGTTTATTGTGTATAGCTTCCAAAAAACTTAATTTAAATACTGTTGTATATTCTGATGATAAAGATGCTCCTGCTCAAATATATGCTAATGAATTCATTTTAGGTGATTACAAAGATAAAACAAGAATTCAAGCCTTTATTGGTAAAGTAGATGTAGTTACTTATGAATTTGAAAATATTCCATTTGAAACATTGGATTTAATTAATCAATTTAAAGAAGTTAAACCAAAGCCAACTGTAAATAAAATAGTACAGCATAGATTGTATGAAAAAGATTTTATAAATAAGTGTAATATTAGTACTACTAGGTATGTTTCAATAAAAAAAAAATCTGACCTTAATGCAAACATTAAATTAATTCCTGGGCTTCTTAAAACTTGCAGACTTGGTTATGATGGAAAAGGCCAATATAAATTAAATGATTCATCAGATTTAGAAAACTTAAAAATTGATTTTTCTCAGGAATATATTCTCGAAAAAATGATTAATTTAAAAAAAGAATTTTCGATTATATTAACAAGATTTGGACACTCTATTCACTCAGTCTATGAGCCTATTGAAAACGAACATGAAAATCAGATATTAAAATATTCAAAAATACCAGCAGACATTGATCTAAAAATTTTATCAAAAGCACAAGACTGGGCATCGATAATTGCTGATGACTTAGATTATATTGGAACTATATGTGTTGAATTCTTTGTTGATAAAAATGATAATTTATATGTAAATGAAATAGCACCAAGAGTTCATAATTCAGGCCATTTAACAATAAATGCATACAATATAAGTCAATTTGAAAATCATATTAGAGCAATCTGTGGCTTGGAAAAAATAAAATTAAAAAAATTGTATAATGCTAAAATGATTAATTTAATTGGTGATCAAATAGTTTCTTACCAAGGAAAAAAATTTAGTAGCAACGAATTTTTTTTTGATTATGGGAAAAAAGACATTAAACCAAATAGAAAAATGGGCCACTTGACTATTATTCAAAAAAATTAATTTAATATTTCTAAGATTTTTTTTTCCAAATTTTTACTTACAATCAAAACACCTTTTTCATTCGGGTGCATTCCATCTTCCAAATTTAAATCAGGATTTAGTGCTACTCCCTCTAATAAAAATGGGACAAGTTTTAAATTAAACTGTGATGATAAATTTTTATAAATCATATCAAATTTATTTTTATAATCTTTGCCATGGGATATTGGCGCAATCATACCTGCTAATATTAAATCAATATTTTTTTCTGAAACTTTTTGAATTATTTTTTCTAAATTCTTCTCTGTTTCCTCTGGAGAAATTCCCCGTAACATATCGTTTGCACCAAGTCCTAAAATGAATAAATCAAATTTGTCTTCTGATAAAATCCAATTAATCCTGTTAAGTCCGCCAGCAGAAGTATCTCCGGATACACTTGCATTTATCACTTTTGCATTTATTCCTTTTGAAATTAAATTATTTTCTAAAATTGTTGATAGATGATGTTTTTGAGCAAGTCCATATCCAGCCATTAGGCTGTCTCCGTAAAGTACTATTCTACTTTCAGCTAACAAATTTGCTGGGACTAGACAGACAAGCAACATTGTAATAATACATTTTTTAATCATGGATAATCTTCTAAAATTAATTGATATAAATTTAAATTATAAAACAGATAATAACTTAATAAAAGTTTTACAAGACATTAATTTAGAAGTTAAATTAAAGGAAACAGTATCTATAGTTGGAGAGAGTGGCTCAGGTAAAACTAGTTTAATCATGTTAATTGGAGGTTTAGAGAAAGCTTCATCTGGTAAAATTTTTTTTGAAAATAACGAAATTACAAACATGGATGAAGATGAAATTTCAAATATAAGAAGAAAAAACATTGGCATAGTTTTCCAGTCATTCTACTTGATACCAAACTATACTGCTTTGGAAAATGTAAGTTTAACACTAGAAATAAATAAAATTTCAAACCCAGAGATGAAAGCAAAAGAAATTTTAGAACGTTTTGGATTAAAAGAAAGATTTTATAACTTGCCAGGTCAACTGTCAGGAGGTGAACAACAAAGAGTTGCAATTGCAAGATCTATTGTCATGAAACCTAAATTAATTTTAGCAGATGAGCCAACAGGCAACCTTGATAGTGAAAACTCCGAATTAATATCAAAAATATTATTTGATTATATAAATAGCGAAAAAGCAAGTTTGATTATGGTTACTCATGACAATAATTTAGCAAATCAAACAATGAAAAAAATAAAAATAAAAGATGGTAAAATTAATTAGTTCAACAAGTTTTAAATTATATTTAAAATATGCATTAAGAGACCTGTCTAGAAGTTACACTAAAATTTTAAGCATTATAATAACTCTTTTTATAAGTTTATTTATACTCAGTTCAATTTTAACTATTGAGGATAGTTTAGAAACTGAAATTCAAAATAATTCAAAGTTACTATTAGGGGGTGATATTGAAATTGATTATAATCAAACAAAAGGAAATTTAGATTTAGTTGAAAAAATAAAGGAGTTTGCAACTATTTCTCAAATAGTTGAATTCAGCACAATGGTTTCATCGATTAATAAAGAAAAAAATAAATCTTCTTTTACCAGAGTAAAATCAGTAGATGCTGACTATCCTCTCTATGGAAATGTTACCTTTGAGCCAAAGGGTGCTTTGAAAAAATTAAATCAAGAGACTAATACAATTTTAGTTAATGAAAATATATTTAAAAATCTTGATTTACAACTTGATGATATTGTTAAAGTTCAGGATCAGGAATTTAAAATTGTTGGTTACGTAAAATCTGTGCCTGATATAGGTGGCGCTTTTGTGTTTGGAGATTTTGCACTTACTGGAAAAAAAACATTAGATACACTAAGTTTAAATAATTTAGGAAGCTTTTTAAACTATGAATACAAAGTAAAATTCAATGAAGAAGTTTCTTTTTTAGATGGATTAAAAAAGATAGAGGAATTATTTAAAAATGAAGAACGTGCAAGAATAAGAAAACCAGAAAATGCTGCGGGTGGCCTGAGGAGAATAATTGACAATTTTTCACAATTTTTATCTTTGGTATCTATTAGTGCAATGTTGATTGCGGGCATAGGAATAGCGAATACATTATTATCCTTCATTAATCAGAAAAATTCTTCAATTGCTGTACAAAAAGCAATAGGTATTTTTTCAGGAAATATAAAAACAATTTATTATATTCAATTGTCAATATTATTAGTTTTTGTTTCTATTTTTGCTTATGGATTAAGTTTTTTACTTATACCAATAATTGATGGTTTTTTATCAGACGGGCTTGGATTGAATATTAAGGCAAAATTCTCAATAATTAATTTTTCTAAAATATTTTTGGTAGGTTTATTAGTAATTATCATATTTTCTATTCCAACGGTTAATTCTATTGATCAAATAAATGCTACAAGTTTATTTAGAAATGTTTTTCAAAGTTTACAATTTAAATATACAAAATTATCAATACTTTTAAGTTTAATACTTCTTATTTTATTAATGAGTTTATTTTCTGTGGGATCTTCACGCCCAATATATAGTTTAGTTTATTTTTTATCTTTTTTCTTTTGCCTTGTTGTTTTTTTTATTTTATCAAGATTAACAATATTATCTTTAAGAAAAAATAAATACAATTTTGGCATATCATTCAAAGTTGCATTAAAAAACATTACCCAATCTAAAAGTATAACTCCTATTACTGTGATGTCTCTTGGGTTGGGTATTACTTTGCTATTAACTTTAGCGTTTGTTGGATCGAACTTTAAAAGAGAAATTGCTAAATCTATTCCTAAAATAGCACCTGACTATTTTTTTCTTGGAATACAAAATTTAGATAAAGATGATTTTAAAAATACAATATTTAAATCGGATGAAAATGCTAATATTGAAATTGTTCCAATGGTTTCTGCTAAACTTTCAAAAATTAATGGTGTTGATCCTCACTCCTACATAGATAGAAACAATGATAGTCATTGGGTAATTCAGGGAGATCGACGTGTTTCATGGGCAGATGAAGTTCCAAAGGATAATCCTCTAGTAGCTGGAGAGTGGTGGGACTTAAATAAATCAGATAAATTACAAATCTCGCTGGACAGTAAAGTTGCAAATGATTTTGATGTGAAGTTGGGAGATAAATTCGTTTTAAATATTTATGGAAGAGAAATAGAGGGAGAAGTTACAAATTTTAGATTTGTAGATTATAGGGATTTAAGCATTAATTTTGCTATGTTATTAAACCCCCAATTTGCAAAAAATATTCCTCATGAATATTTGTCAACTGTAAAATTTGATAAGATCGAAAGGTTTAGCGAAACAGAATTCTTAGAAAAATTCCCTTCAGTCTCAATTATAAATATTTCTGATTACCTTTCTAAAGTTACTAATGTGTTAAACAAAGTATTTATAGCAGTAAGTATCATTTCGGCCATCACCGTGATTGTTGGATTAGTTGTCATTTCAAGTGCAATAATTGTTCAAGGAAAAATAAAAATTTTTCAAAATTTAGTATTTAAAATTTTAGGATTTTCGAAAAAAGAAATAATATTTTCGTCTATTATGGAATTTATTATCAATTTTATTACAATTATTTTATTTTCTACATTATTTGCCGTTATTTCTTCAAAATTCATAATAGAAAATATATTTCAACTTAAATGGCAATTTGATTTGGTTTTGTTTATTAATTTGTCAGTAGCTATTGGATTAATAACGTTATTATTGATAGTATTTACTAACTTAAAATATCTAAGCCCTAAAGTTTATCCACTTGTGAGAAATGAATAGTTTAATTTATTTTCTGTATTAAAGAAATACTGTTATTTATAGGTTTGTTTACGTCTTTCGAGATTTCATAATAATCTAGTTTTGGCTTATTTACTTCCTTTAAAAAATTTGAACCATCTATTTGTAAATTTAAGTAATTATTAATATCCTTTTCGTTTATTATTACTGGTTGTCTGTGATGAATTTCATTTACATTTTCTGAAGCCTGCTCTGTAATTAAACAAAATTGATTATCTTCAAATATTCCTGCAAAAAACATCATTTTTTTATCATCTCTTAAAAAGTAGAAAGGAATTTTTTTCATTGCATCTCTTTTCCACTCATAAAATCCATCGGCCACAGCAACACATCTATGAATTTTAATATGTTTTTTAAAAGAAATTTTTTCATTTATTGTTTCTAATCTCGCGTTTATAAGAGGCTTAAAATCTTTTTGTTTTGACCAGGATGGAACTATCCCCCACTTAAGCAACTCTAGCGTGTTACCATTCGTATATTTTTTAATTACTGGAAGATTTTGGGTTGGATGAGCATTATAATTTTCATTATCTTCAACTTTAATTGCAGTTTTTACGATACTTTTTGTTTTTGAAACTGGATTAGTTACAACAAATCTTCCACACATAAAAAAAATCTTTGTTTAATTTATTTTTAGATTATATGTTTTTCAGGTTTATGAAATCAATAGAAAATAACTTTGATAATCCAAAAGTAAATACACTTTTACATTATCATTTTTATCAACTGAGATCAAATTCACCCGAGGGCAGTACCCATGTTCTTGATATTGAAGGCTTAAAAATACCAAGTATTAAATTTTGGAGTATTTGGGATAGTGGTAAGTTAATTGGATGTGGTGCTTTAAAATTTCTAGAAAAAAATCATGGGGAATTTAAGTCAATACGGATTGCTGATGAATTCAGAAATTTAGGATATGGCATTAAATTATTAAATGTTTTGATATTAGAAGCAAAAAAAAATAATATTAACAAAATAAGCATAGAAACTGGAGCAGGAGTTTTTTTTAAGCCAGCAAGAAAGCTTTTTGAAAAAGCAGGATTTAAGCAATGTGAGCCATTTGCGCATTATAAAAAAGATCCAAATTCATGTTATTATAATAAAAATATATAAATAATTTATGAAATCTAAAATACTAAAGCCTTATGTTCTTCATGTAGCTGAGATAATTTACTCAGAAATATTTAAAATTAAAAAAAAGGATAATATTAATAATATTGAAGCATTTGAAAGGTTTATTGGATGTGATACATATAAAAAAATAAGTTCTGGAGAATTTCACAATGAATGGCTTAATAGGCTAAAAAAAAATAATTTTATTGATAAGACAACAGGAAAAAAAATTCCCGATGAAACTATAAGGCTTTTAGTAATACAAAAAGAAGCTATGGTTAAACAGTTGATACAATATCCAAATTTATACTATGCAAAAAGTCATTTTCCATTGGAAATCACGCAGAGAGCTTTTGATCATCTTTGGAGGGTATGCGAAAGCTATGAGTTGTGGTGCAAAGAAACTGGACAAAAAAAACTAATTAAATTAAATCTAATCTGAATTAAGTATATTTCTGGTTTTTTTTATATTTCTTTCCAATAAAATTATCAGTTGTTTATTTCTAATATTGTTTTCCAACATAACTGATAATTCTTTATTTATTTTTTTATCTTTCGTTTTTAGCTTTTGTTCTTCAACTTTTTTTACTATTAACTCATGAGTTTGCATACCAGTTTCCTCCTCAACAGCTTTATTGGTAACAAATGTACCTATTGCGTGACTAAAATTTCCTGTTGAAACTAATGTCATTGTTGGTCCTACCATTGCTGTACTTTGGAAACATCCTGTTAAGATAATTAACAGTGGTATATTTAAAAAAAGTTTTTTCATTCCCTAGAGAATCTTTACATATTTTTATATTCAACTCAATAGCGAAGTAATTAATTTGCCTAGTTTGGACAATATCTTTATAAATATGTTTTATGATTTTTGAACAATTTTTTGACAAGACCTCATCAACATATACTTATTTAATTTCCTCTGGTCCAGGGAGAGAGGCGTTAATTATTGATCCAGTATTAGATCATGTTGATAGTTATATTAATAAATTAAACAGTTTAAATTTAAAGCTCGTCAAAGTAGTAGATACACATATTCATGCGGATCATATAACAGGCATGTCAGAATTAAAAAATAAAACAAATTGTGAAACTGTAATGGGTGATAAAACACCGGCTGATATAGTATCTCTAAAAATTAAAGATCAAGAATTTGTAAAAATTGATAAAATAAAACTTAAAGCAATTTATACTCCTGGTCATACATCAGAAAGTTTTAGTTTTTTAATGAAAGATAGAATATTTACTGGTGACACACTTCTTATTGGTGGCACTGGAAGAACCGATTTTCAAAATGGTGATCCTTATGATTCTTATAACTCAATTTTCAATATTTTATTAAAACTTCCAGATAAAACTAAGGTTTTTCCGGCTCATGATTATAATGGAAATTTTTTTAGTACTATTGAGAATGAAAGACTAAACAATCCAAGACTTCAGGTCAAATCTGCAGATGAATATGCAGAAATTATGAATAATTTAAATTTACCTGATCCTAAATTAATGGATATTGCTATACCTAGAAATTTAAAATTAGGTGGAAAGTAAATTATATTGATTTATATCCGAATTCTAAACAAGCATCTGTGATAGAGTGATACAAAGATTCACCAAAACTTCTTAGTCCGAAGATTCTAACTATATTAGGATTATCAGAGATAAAATCCAATGTTATCGCAACACCATTGTAAACTGTATTTGCACAATCTCCTTTTTTTAATTTCTCTACATCTAAAGGTGTACCTTTTTTCAAAACTTCATATATCATTTTACCTTCAATTTCGATAATTGATCTTGAGTGCGAAAGATTGGTAATTGCGAAATCTTTTTCACTAAATTTTTTTAGTTCCTCAGATAAATTTTTTGATGAAAATATGAACCAATTATCTGGCCCTATCCAAATTATTCGAGTAACAGAATTACTTTCTGTTTTTAAAGATTTTGAAAAACTTATTTCATCTATTTTATAATTTGAAATATCTTCTTTTGAAATTTTATATTTAACTACTTGAAATAAATTTATATTTTTTATTTCTTTGATTTTTATTAAATCATTTTCATTTTTATTTTGATAATCACCAAATAATCCCTTTTTGTAAACATTATTTAAAGAAGAAATATTATTCACGACCTAACCCTTTTTCCCTCGTGATCAACATAGTGGGACGAAATAACTTCTACTTCAATTGATTTGTTTTTTAATGGAGAAACTGCATAAAGTTTTTTTCCTATCATATTTTTTCCGTCTTTTAAAATTGCCAGTGAGAATGGATTATTATTTTCAACACTCCAACAAGAGGAGGACACATGTCCCAATTTAGGATTTGGCAATTTCGCATCTTTATTTGTTACTAAATGTGATCCTTCAGGAATACTTGTTTTTCTATCAAGAGGAATTAGTCCAACAATTTTTTGTCTTTCAGATTGTGTAAAAGCAATTTTAGATAAAGATCTTTTTCCAATAAAATCTTTTTTCTTTGAAACCATACCATCAAGCGAGACATCATAAGGGATTGTACGTCCATCAAGCTCTGGACCAGCGACATGTCCCATTTCAATTCTAAGAGTTGACAATGCCTCAGTTCCATAAGGTTGAATTCCATATTCATTTCCAAGCTCTAGCATTTTTTCCCACATATAAATTCCATAATCTGATTGAACATTTATTTCATAAGCAAGTTCACCGGAAAATGAAATTCTAAAAATCCTGGCTGGAACACCAAACAAGTCACCTTCTAAGTATCCCATGAATGGCAAACCATCATTTGAAACATCTAGTTTTGGAAATAATTTTGCCAAAACTTCTCTCGACTTAGGTCCAGCTAATGCAGCTCCTGCCCATTGCTCAGTTGTTGACACAACATTAACGTTTAACTCTGGCCATATAATTTGAAGATAATATTCTAAATGAGATAATACATTTGCTGCTTGTGCAGTTGTTGTTGTCATATGATAATGGTTCTCTGATATTCTTGTTGTTGTACCATCATCCATTACGATCCCATCCTCTCTAAGCATTACTCCATATCTTGCCTTTCCAACTGGAAGCTTCATCCATGCATTAGTGTAAACTCTATTTAAAAACTCCGCTGCATCTGGACCTTTGACATCAATTTTTCCAAGTGTAGTCACATCGCATATTCCAACTTTTTCTCTTACATTTTTTGCTTCTCTATTTGCAGCCTCTAACATTGTTTCTTCACCAATTTTGTAATACCGAGGTCTTTTCCATGCACCTGCATCTACAAAAATCGCATTATTTTTTTTATGCCACTCATGCATAGGTGTTAATCTAGTTGGCATAAAATGTTTTCCTACTTCTCTTCCAACAATTGTACCAATTGTAATTGGTGTAAAGGGTGGTCTAAATGTTGTATGACCTACTTCGGGAACAATTTTATTTTCAATATCTGATACTAGCTGAAGTCCATTTAGATTACTTGTTCTTCCCTGATCAGTTGCCATTCCAAGTGTCGTATATCTTTTAACATGTTCTATAGACCTATAACCTTCTCTTAATGCAATTTCTATATCACTTACTGCAACATCATTTTGGAAATCTACAAATCTTTTTGCTTTAATTTTTTTAGGTAGAGGGGAACACCAAAACTTGTCATGAATTTCGTGTTTTTTTTCAGTTACATTTGGAACTTGTATTTCAACTTCTTTATGATTTAATTTTTTCGAAATTTCAGTTCCAGCTTTAAATCCTGAACTAATGGTATTACTTAAAGTAAAATTGCCGTTAGCCGCACCAACTGTTAATTCATTTTGTTTTGATTTATCTGGAACAAATGAATCGATTTCTTTATCAAATTTTAATTTGTTTCCAGATTGAGAAGCAAGGTGTACTGATGGTGTCCAAAATCCAGAAACACAAATACAATCACAATCTACACTTAAGGTATTTTTATAACTTTTTTTATCATCTGATAGTTCTCCTATTAACGCAGATTTTACTTTTTTATAACCTTGGGCTTTGATAACAGCACTGTTAAATCTAATCTTAATTTCCTTGTTTTTAGCTTCACTAATTAATTCTGAATTTGTTTCCTTCCTTGTATCTAACACTAAGCAATCTATGCCATTATTTTTAAATTCAATTGCTGTTTCGTAAGCACTGTCGTTGTTTGTAAATATTATTGGTTTTCTGCCAACAAGCACTCCATAAACTTTCATATATTCTTTAGCTCCTGATGCTAGCATAACTCCTGGGGTATCGTTATTTCCAAACACAATTGGTCTTTCTATTGATCCTGTTGAAATGATCACTTCTTTACATCTTATGTACCAAAGTCTTTGTCTTGGTGTAAATTTAGATTTTTTTTCTAAATGATCACCAACTCTCTCAAACATAACAAGCATATTATGATCATAATAACCAAAAACTTGGGATCTATTTTTTACTATCACATTAGGCATTTCTTTTAACTCTGATATGATTTTATCAGACCAATCTTTTCCTGATAAATTATCAATGCTAACATCGTCAGTTAATAAAGATCCACCAAATCTGTGCTTATCCTCTGCTAAAATAACTTTTGCACCACTCTTTGCGGCAGAGTAAGCGCTTGATAAACCTGCTGGTCCAGAACCGGTTACTAGTAAGTCACAATATTCAAATTTATGCTCATATCTCTCTTGATCTTTTTCAATAGATGCAACTCCTAGTCCTGCAGCTTTTCTTATAAATGGCTCATAAATTTTATACCAAAAACTTTTTGGCCACATAAAAGTTTTATAATAAAAGCCTGCAGGAAAGAATTTGCTAAGTAAATTATTTATTGCACCTATATCAAATTTCACTGATGGCCAACAATTTTGGCTTGTTGCAGAAATACCATCGACTAGTTCTATTTCAGTTGCGTTAACATTTGGTTCTGAATGTCCATTGAGTTCTACTTGAAGTTTTGCATTTGGCTCATCAACTCCCGCAGCAAAAAAGCCTCTTGGCCTATGATACTTAAAGCTTCTTCCAACTAAATGTATTCCATTAGCTAAAAGTGCGGATGCTAAAGTATCTCCTTCATATCCTGTATAATTTTTTCCATTAAATTTAAAATTAATTAATTTATCTCTATTTATAAATCCTTTATTTTTAATTCTAAATTCTTGAGACATTATATTTCATCGCTCATTTTTGCAGTTTTGAAAATTTCATGTGTTGCAGTATCTCTTTCAACTTTAAACCACTGCCTACAACCAGAAATATGATGCCATAATTCCAGATGTTTACCTCTTAAACTTTTTCTGTTGTATACAAAATCGTCCCAATCTTTATCTGTAACTTCTTTATTTAATTCTGGCCGTTTAACTGAAGCATCCCCACCGTAGGCAAATTCATTTTGTGATCTCATTCCACAGAAAGGACATTTTATATGTAGCATAAATTAACCAATCCAAGTTTTTGTTCCTATACCTTTTTCATCTAAAAGATGACCCGTCGAAAATCTATTTAAAGAATATTCTGAGTTTAATTCATGTGGTCTGTCTTGCGCTATAGTGTGGGCAAAGGTCCAACCTGAAACAGGTGTGGATTTAAATCCACCATAACACCATCCACAATTTAAATATAATCCGTCTATGTGGGTTTTATCTATAATTGGAGAACCATCCATTGACATATCCATTATACCACCCCAAGTTCTTAACATCTTTAACCTACTTAAAAATGGAAATACCGCCAAACCACCTGTCAGTACATGTTGAATAGTTGGCAAGTTTCCTCTTTGGGCATAACTATTATATCCATCTAAGTCTCCTCCCATAACCATTTCACCTTTATCAGATTGGCTAATATAAAAATGTCCGGCTCCAAAGGTTACAACACCATCTAGAATTGGTTTTACAGGTTCTGATACGCAAGCTTGAAGACAATGAGTTTCAATTGGCAAAGTCATATTTAATTTCTCCGCAAGAATATTTGTACTTCCGGCAACACATAAGCCTACTTTTTTTGCATTTATTTGTCCTTTTGAAGTTCTGACACCTGTAATTTTTCCATTAGAAATATTAAATGCTTCAACTTCACAATGTTGAATGATGTCGACTCCCATTGAGTCTGCTTGTCTAGCATATCCCCAAGCAACAGCATCATGTCTTGCAGTGCCAGCACTTGGCTGCATTAGACCTCCAAAAATTGGAAAACGAACATCTTCAGAAAAATCAGCCATTGGAATAATTTTTTTTACTTCTTCTCTATTAAGTAGAACTGCATCTATACCATTTAATCTCATAGAGTTTCCCCTTCGAGCATATGCATTCATTTGAGCATCTGAATGTGCTAAATTAATTATTCCCCTTGGAGAAAACATTACGTTAAAATTTAATTCTTGACTTAAATTTCTCCACAAGTCCATTCCAAATTCATTGAAACGACCATTTGCATCGTACATAAAATTAGAACGAATTATGGTGGTATTTCTTCCTACATTTCCACCCCCAATCCATCCTTTTTCGATAATAGCAACGTTCGTTATATTATGCTCTTTTGCTAAATAATAAGCGGTGGCTAAACCATGGCCACCTCCACCAATTATAATCACATCATATTCTTTTTTTGGCGTTGGGTCTTTCCAGGCTACATCCCAATTCATGTGGTCTGTAAACGCATTTTTAATCAGGCTAAAAACAGAATATTTCTGCATGGTTTAACTTTATATAATCTAAATAGATTATTTCTTATTTTTTATATATATATTTTTTAGAAGTTTAAATATATATAAAATTCTATACTAATTCGAGTCAAAGATTAGGAGACAAAATGTCTAAATCAGACATAGAAATAGCAAGAGAAGCAAAAATGAAACCAATCAAGGAAATCCTTGATGGATTAAATGTACCTGACGATCCTAAGGCCTATAGTCCAATGGGAAGACATATTGCGAAAATTAATTTAGAATTTCTTGACGAAAAGAAAGATAAAAAAGATGGAAAGCTAATACTTGTCACGGCAATAACTCCAACTCCCGCAGGAGAAGGAAAAACTACAACCTCAGTTGGGTTAAATGATGGGCTAAACAAAATTGGAAAAAAATCTATTGTGTGTCTAAGAGAACCGAGTCTTGGTCCTTCTTTTGGAATGAAAGGAGGAGCGGCTGGAGGAGGATATGCCCAGGTTGTACCTATGGAACAAATAAATTTACATTTTACGGGCGATTTTCATGCAATTACATCAGCACATAATTTACTATCAGCTCTTATTGATAATCATATTTATTGGGGAAATAAATTAAACATTGACGTTAGAAGAGTTGCTTGGAGAAGAGTCGTTGACATGAATGATAGAGCTCTGAGATCAATTAATGTTAATCTTGGCGGTGTAGCTAATGGATTTCCTAGAGAAGACGGATTTGATATTACAGTTGCATCAGAAATCATGGCTATATTCTGTTTAGCAAATGATTTGGAAGACTTGGAAAACAGAATTGGCAACATAACAATTGGATATACAAGAGAAAAAAAACCAGTTTATGCAAAAGATTTAAATGCACAAGGCGCAATGTCTGTTTTGTTAAAAGAAGCTATTAGGCCGAATGTAACTCAAACTTTAGAGAATAATCCAGCTATTATTCACGGTGGTCCATTTGCTAATATAGCTCATGGATGCAACTCTGTGATTGCAACAAAAGCAGGTTTGAAACTTGCAGACTACGTTGTTACGGAGGCAGGATTTGGGGCAGACTTAGGAGCAGAAAAGTTTTTAGACATCAAATGTAGAAAATCTGGCTTAAAACCAAGTTGTGTTGTAATTGTTGCAACAATAAGAGCACTTAAAATGCATGGAGGTCTTGCAAAAGATGAGTTGAAGAACGAAAATGTTGAAGCTGTTAAAAAGGGCTTAATAAATCTTGAAAGACATATAGAAAATGTAAAAAAATTTGGTTTGCCTGTTGCAGTTGCTGTAAATCATTTTGTTGCAGACACAGACAATGAAGTTAATGAACTCATAAATGCATGTAAGAAACTTGGAGTAAAAGCAACTTTATGTACGCATTGGGCTAATGGTGGTGAGGGAACAAAAGAGCTTGCAAATCATGTTGTGGATTTAATAGATAAAGAAAAAGCTAATTTCAAATTTTTATACGAGGACTCAGCCCCGTTGTTAAAAAAAGTAGAAACTGTTGCTAAAGAAATTTATAGAGCGAGCGAAATTGTTGCTGATACTAAAATTAGAGAGCAGCTTAAAAGTTTTGAAGAAAGAGGTTACGGGAAACTGCCTATTTGTGTTGCGAAAACTCAATATAGTTTTTCTACTGACCCAAGTTTAAAAGGTGCACCTACTGGACACGTGCTACCAATTAGAGAAGTAAGACTGTCATCTGGAGCAGAATTTATTGTGGTAATTTGCGGAGCTATTATGACAATGCCAGGTCTACCAAGGGTGCCTGCGGCTGATGCAATTAAATTAAATAAAAAGGGTCAGATAGAAGGACTTTTTTAATTTAATAACTTTAACCAATTTTTTAACTCAATC
>CACOZH010000011.1 GCA_902631595.1 uncultured Pelagibacteraceae bacterium
TTTTATTTATTTTTTCTGGTGATTTTCTTTTAAGTTCGTCAATCTCATTTTCTACAATCTTAATTTCTTTATCTATTTCTTCATCAAGTTTTTTTCTTTTTTTACTTATATCATCTAATAATTTTTTTCTTGAGTCATTAAAAAGATTTTTTGCATCAATTTTTGATTTTAAAATAATATTATCAAATTCTTTTAATTTTGCCTCGCTCTGATTTCTTTGTTTTTCTGCAAGTTCTAAGTTATCTAATATTTGTGATTTTCTTGTTTCAAGATTTTCACTTATTCTAGGTAAGATCAACTTAGATAAAACAAAATATAAAACTCCAAAAGTTATAACAAGCCAAAATATTTGAGAAAACCAAAATTCCGGATCAAGTTGTGGCATACCTCCACTTTCAGAAGCTTGTATGAAATTTATAAATAGAAAATATACAGTTATAAATTTTAAAATTATCTTTTTAAACATTAATTAAAATGCAAATAAAATAATTAGTGCTACTACTAGTCCAAATAATCCTGTTGCTTCAGCTAATGCAAAACCCAATAATAAATTTGGAAATTGTTTTTGA
This sequence comes from uncultured Pelagibacteraceae bacterium, assembly GCA_902631595.1. Taxonomy (GTDB): domain Bacteria; phylum Pseudomonadota; class Alphaproteobacteria; order Pelagibacterales; family Pelagibacteraceae; genus Pelagibacter. Next base: position 570 of record CACOZH010000011.1, read on the forward strand.
GCTGCTGAAGGATTTCTCATCGCTCCAGATAGGTAATTACCAAAAATTATTCCTATTCCAACTCCTGCACCTGCTAGAGCTATTGCTGCTAAGCCTGCTCCAATCATTTTTGCTGCTTCTAGTTCCATTATATCCTCCTTTTAATTTTAATGGTGTAAATTTAATGCATCATTTAAATAAATGCATGTTAATATTGCAAATACATATGCTTGTAGAAATGCGACTAATATCTCCAAGCCTGTAAGTGCAACTGAAAAGCCAAGAGGAAGCCATCCTCCCACTATTCCTAAGCTTACTACAAAGCCTCCGAATACTTTCATCATTGTGTGTCCTGCCATCATATTTGCAAATAATCTTACCGAAAGACTTATTGGCCTACTTAAATACGATATAATTTCTATAATTACAATCAGTGGCAATAGAACCATGGGCACACCACTTGGCACAAATAGTTTTAAGTATCCGACGCCATGTTTAATAAAACCAATAATGGTTACTCCAATGAATATAAATGCTGCCAAAACAAATGTTACAATGATATGGCTAGTTACAGTAAAAGTATATGGTATCATACCTAACATGTTGCAAAACAAGACAAACATGAAAAGCGAGAAAACAAATGAGAAATAAGGCTTTGCTTTTGAGCCTGCCGTATCGCTTATCATTTTAGAGACGAATGTGTAGCTTAATTCACCTAACAACTGAATTTTATTTGGTATCATAGAATTTTTTTTTGCACCAAAATTAAATACTAAGAGTATAGCAATAGTACTAATAACCATGAATAAGCTAGCATTAGTAAATGAAATATCTATTTCTCCAACTTTAATTTCTGGCCCAATTCTATATACATTGAATTGAGTCATCGGATTTGCTGCCATTTTTATTTAGTCTTTCTGCATTTTTTTTGCTGATCTGATGACATTTATAATACCTGCCGCCACACCAATAAAAAAAAATACTATTATTAACCACGGTTTAGTATCAAACCAATTGTCTAAAATAAACCCTATAATTGTGGCTACTAATACCGCAGATACTAGCTCTGTGCTCAGCTGAAAAGCCTTACCAAAGCTAGTTTTTTCGTTGTCTTTTTGTGATGGATTTTTCTTTTTGAAATTTGATTTTGCAATCTTTAAGCGAGTTTTTAAATCGTCAGACATTTAAGCGACTAATGTCTCAGCTTTTTGTAAATCTACAGAAACTAACTGGCTTATACCTTTCTCAGGCATGGTTACTCCATAAAGTCTATCCATTTTTGACATTGTCAAAGCATGATGGGTAACAATTATAAATTTTGTGTTAGTTATTCTGGTTAATTCGTCGAGTAAATTACAAAATCTCGTTACGTTAGCATCATCTAAAGGTGCATCTACCTCATCCAAAACACAAATTGGAGCAGGATTTGTTAAAAATACTGCGAAGATCAAAGATAGAGCGGTTAAAGCTTGCTCGCCACCTGATAATAAAGTAATTGATTGAAGTCTTTTACCTGGAGGGCTTACTAACAAATCTAATCCAGCGTCCAAGGGATCTTCTGAGTCGACTAGTTCAAGTTTTGCATTTCCACCATTGAAAAGTTTGGTATAGACCTCGTTAAATTTTCGACTAACTTTTTCAAATGCATCAAGCAGTCTTTCTCTTCCTCTTTGATTTAATACATTAATACTATCTTTCAATTTTGTTATAGCATTTACAATATCTTCTCTATCTTTTTCCATTTTTATAATCTCGTTTTTGTATTTTCCAGTTTCCTCATCTGCTCTAAGGTTTACGGATCCTAAATTATCTCTGTCTCTTTTTTTCTTGTCCAAAAGTTCCTCTTGTGTAACTGTATCTGGGAACTCATCCTCTTTTTCTAAATTTGAAAATTCTAAAAGATTTTTTTCATTTAAATTAAGTTCACTTTCAATTCTTTCAATTAGATCATTTCTTCTTTTATTTAGTCCGACAATAGTTGCATTTGCACTTGCTCTTTTCTCTCTAACTGTAATAGAAACTTCCTTGATTTCGTTTAATTTAGATCTATTCTCCTCAAGCCCTGCCTCCAAAGTATTTATTTTGGCCTCATTATTTACTTTCTCTTCTTCTGAAATTCTTAAATTCTCTGAAATTTGTCCTTTTTTCTCCGCGTTTATATTTGGTTGTTTTTCTAAATCTGATAATCTTTTATCTAATTTTTCTTTTCTATCTGCTAACTGAATTATCATTTTTTCTGAGTTAGCTAATAAATTTTTCCAACTTTCTATTTCAGTATCTATATTATTTATTCTTTCTTTTCTTTTTGTTGACTCTTTTTTAATATTCTGGTTCTTACTATAACTATTTGCATATTCTTCTATAATAATTTTACAGTTATCAAGAACAATTATAGCTTCATCATTTTTCTTTGCTTTTATTAATTCTTTAACTTTATCTATTTCAAAGCTTAGTTTATTTTTTGCTGAGTCAAGATCCTCATTAGATTGTTTTTCAGTATCATAATATTTTGAATCAATTTCTATTAGTTCGTGCTTTTCTTCCTTAAGCCTTCTTTCGTTGGAATTAGCATCTATTACAATACTTTTTTCTCTATTCTCATCTTCTTCAATTGTTTTTAATGATGCTTTGGTCGTTTCTATTTCAGCAGACATTCTTTCAGTCTCTTCATCTAAATTTTTTAACTCTAAATTTAATCTTTGAACTCTAGAAACAGTTTCTAAATTATTATCTCTAACTGGTGCAACTTCATTTTCTATTTTTTTTATTGTGTTTTCTAAATCTAAAATTTTATCGTTAAATAATGAAAACTCTTTTTCTGCATCAGCGTTAATCTCGTTTTCAACTTTAATTTCATTTTCAATTTCCCTAATTTTTAAAAAATAAAGTCCTGCCTCAACTTTTTTTATTTCATCTGATATAATCTTATATTTTGTTGCTTCTTCAGCTTGTTTTTCAAGACTATTAAGCTGTTTTTCAAGTTGTCTTCTTAATTCATCTGCTCTTTTCAAATTATTTTCTGCAGAATTTAATCTAAGCTCGGCCTCATGTCTTCGTGCATGCAATCCAGAAATCCCAGCGGCTTCCTCCAGTATTGCCCGTCTATCTTGGGGCTTAGCGGTTACTAATGATCCGATCCTACCTTGACTAATTATTGACGGAGAGTGTGCACCCGTTGAAAGATCTGCAAAAAACATTTGTGCATCTTTTGCTCTTACCTCTTTATCGTTAACAAAAAAACGAGAACCTTTATCTCTCTCTATCTTTCTTCTTATTTCAATTTCTTCCATTTCTTTGAAATGAAAAGATCCTGATTTATCAGGATTTGAAATATTAATACTTACTTCTGCTATATTCTTTGATGGTTTATTTGATGTACCTGAAAAAATAACATCTTCCATTCCTGATCCTCTCATACTTTTTGCAGAGGTTTCCCCCATGCACCACCTCAACGACTCAACAATATTTGATTTACCGCAACCATTTGGACCTACAATGCCAGTTAGTCCTTTTTCAATTAAAAAGGTTGTTTTTTCTGAAAATGACTTAAATCCATTTAATTGGATTTTTTTAAACTCCATGAATTAACTTATAGCAGTTTTTCTAAAGTTTTTTCTAAATTTTTATATGTTAGTGGTTTATCAAACTTTTTCTCGTTGATAATTATTGTTGGAGTAGCGCTCACGTTGTATTTTTTAACTCCCTCGATTCGATCTTCTAATACAAAATCCTCAATATTTTTATCGTTGATACATTTGTTATAGTTGATGCCAAAATTTTGTGAGATTAATATTTTTTTAAGATTTTCATTAAGTTCATCAATCGTATTGCCCTTTACCCATTTGTTTTGATTCTTGTAAAGAAAGTGCAGAACCTCTTCACCATTAATGTTTTTGCAGTGCGCCACTTTAGCTGCATTAAAAGCAGCAAGATCTAATGGAAAATTTCTGTACTCCAGTTTAACATGACCTTTGTCTATAAAGTTTTTTTTTAAGTTTGGATAAATCTCAGAGTGAAAAACTGCACAATGTGAACATGTTAAAGACTCATATACTAAAATAACAATTTTTGAATCTTCCTTTCCTTCATAAATTCTCTTTACTGTATTTTCAGCACTTAAATTTGCATAAGATGATAGGAATATGAAAATTATTAAAATTATTTTATTCATTTTTTTTAAAAACTTTGCTTAGCTCCATTAAAGAGCTTTTAATTTTATTATTCTTAATATTTAAAATCCTTTTTTTGTATTTATTTTTTGTCACATCCTCTACATTTTGATCAGTTTCAATATGGCTATTTTGGTCATCAAAAGACACTAATTTAATATTCTGAACTGCTTGATAACCAAAAAAAGAGTTAATTTTTTGAATTATCACTCCTTTTGAATATTCAAAATTTATTTCGTTGCCTCTTTTTATCATTACTGTCAAACAACTAGATCCAAGCTTATTCTCATTTTTGAATGACTGTGGAAAACTCACCTCAAATAATTCGCTTCCAACAAAATACCTCCAATTATCTAAGGTTTGCGAATAAATTTGACCTTTTTTGTTTATAATATTTTTTAGTTTAGTAGGCAAAATGTCTTTAAATGATCTGAGACCTTGTATAATTTTTCTGGTATTCTTATTATAACTTTTTGAATTCATATGCGAGAATCAAACATACCAAATAAAATTTTAAAATGGTACGATAATAATAAGCGAAATCTTCCTTGGCGAAAAAAAACATCAGTTAAAAACAGAGAATATTACACTTTAGTAAGCGAATTTATGCTCCAACAAACTCAAGTAAAAACTGTAATACCTTATTTTCAAAATTTTGTAAAAAATTTTCCAAATCTTAAATATTTAGCAAATGCACAAGAGCAAAATGTTTTGAAAAACTGGGAAGGACTTGGATACTACTCAAGAGCAAGAAATTTAAAAAAAACTGCCATTAAAATAATAGATGAGTTCAACGGAAGTTTGCCTAAAGATATCGAAAATCTAAAATCACTTCCTGGTATTGGGGAGTACACCTCAAGATCAATTTTGGCAATTGCTCATAATCAGCCATATATACCCATGGATGGTAATGTTGAAAGAATATTAAAAAGGGTTTTTCTACTTAAAAAAGAATGTGAAATTTCAAAAGAAAATTTGATTAAAAAAAAATCATTTTTTAATGTTTCTGATAGATCAAGCGATTATGCACAAGCGATAATGGAAATCGGGGCGCTAATTTGTAGGCCATCAATGCCGTCCTGTGATTTTTGTCCACTAACAAAAAACTGCAAAGCTTTTAAAAAAAAAGATTTTTCAATAAAGTCAAAAAATAAATTTAATAAAATAAAATATTTCGAAGCAAATATTTATCAGTATAAAAATAAATTTTTATTGATTAAAAATCAGAAATTTAATTTTTTAAAAAACTTGGTGATTTTTCCGATGAATGAAATCGATAAGCAAAAATTTAAATTGTCGCTTAACAAAAAAATAAGTATTAAATTATCAAATATGGATATGAAAATATTAATTAATAAGGATTCAAAAATTAAAAAAATAAAGGGTGGTTTGTTATTAGATAAATCTAATATCAATAATTATATTTTGCCCTCATTTACAAAAAAAATATTTAATCAGCTACCTAATCATTAATGAAAAAAATTGCAATAATAGGAGCAGGTATTTCAGGTCTATTTCTTGCAAATCTTCTAGAAAAAAATAAGTCTTTCGCTTATACGATTTATGAAAAAAGATCGTCCATAGATTTTAGTGACGGATATGGAATACAATTATCTGTTAATAGTATAAATTTATTAAATAAAATAGGTTTCCAAAATATTAATGCAAGTGATGTTTATTTTCCTAAAAAAGTAAATTTCTTTGATGCAAAAACACAAAACAAATTGTGTGACATTGATTTATCACAATTTAATATTGAAAATAACAGATACACCACATTAAAAAGATCGAGACTAATTAAATTTTTATTAAGCAATATACCAAATGAAAAATTAATTTTTAATTCAAATCTTATTGATATTAAAGATAACGAAAAATTAACTTTATCTTTTAGGGATAATAATTCAGATGAGTTTGATTATTTAATAGCTGCAGATGGAGTTTATTCGAGAACAAAAGAAATTTTATTTAAAAATGAAGGTCTGCCAAAATATTTTAACTCAATCGCGTTAAGGGGTAATATTCAGAACTTTGAAAATAATGATATTTCATTATATTTGGGCTCAAATTTTCACTTTGTAATTTATCCTACTAATCAAAATAAAGATTTTAATTTTATATCTATAATAAGAAAAGAGTTAATTGAATCTGAAATTTCAAATAGGAATTTATTTAATGATGCAACATTTACAAATAATTTGTTAAATTATATTTCTTCAAAAACCAGTTTAAATTTAATAGAAAGAGTAAGTGGAATTAAATGCTTTCCAATCTTTGTTAGCAAAAAAATTCTAATACCCAAAATTAAAAATATTTATTTAACAGGTGATGCTTTTTACTCTTTTGCACCTTCATTTGCTCAAGGCGCCTCCCAATCAATAGAGGCTGCCGACGAACTTTTTAATGAGATAAAATATAATTCGTCAAATTATTATAAAATAAGAGCTTTAAAAACAAAACAAATAAATTTTAGATCTTCAATTAATCACTTTGCCTTTCATTTATCAAATCCATTAAATGTTTTCATTAGAAATTTTATTTTAAAATCTTTTTCTAAAAATAAAATCTTTTTAGAAAATTATTTAGGTAAAATCTATAATAGCTAAGTTCCTGGTCTTAGACGTTGTCTTAGCTCATCTATAGGTTTTAAAATTTTTCCGACTTGATAATGCCAATAGGTCCAACCATTGCAACTTTCTGCTCCCAATATTTTAGCTGCAACTTTATGAATAGATCCTTCATTTTCTTTATGTTTTATACTTCCATCAACCATGACTCTTGCATAAACCTTCTTTTTTTGATCATAAATTTCTGTCCCTGGTTTAATTACTCCTAATTCTATTAATGAGCCAAAAGGTATTCTAGGTTTCGATTTATTATTTTGAACTGTATCTAAATATTCATCTTTAATTATATTGGTATTTTTTATTCTTTTATTTGCTGCTTCAAAATATTTTTTTTCTTTTTCTATTCCAAAATATGATCGTCCTAATTTTTTCGAAACTACAGCAGTTGTTCCTGATCCTAAAAAAGGATCGAAGATAAAATCATTTTTATTTGAAGATGCCAAAACTATTCTGTGTAGTAGTGCCTCTGGTTTTTGAGTTGAATGTACTTTTATTCCATTATTTTTTAATCTTTCTTTTCCATTACATATTGGTAAACTCCATGTGGATCTCATCTGTAAATCATCATTAAAAGATTTCATTGATTGATAATTAAAAGTATATTTAGATCTTTTATTTTTTGATGCCCAAATTAATGTTTCGTGAGCATTTGTAAATCTAGTGCCTCTAAAGTTTGGCATTGGATTATTTTTATTCCATATTACGTCATTTAAAATCCAAAAACCAAGATCTTGTATTATTTTGCCTACTCTAAAAATATTGTGGTAACTTCCAATAACCCAAATAGAACCATCCTTCTTCAAAACTCTTTTACATTGTTTCAACCATTCACTAGTAAAGTTATCATAAGATTTGAAACTCTTAAATTGATCCCACTTGTCATTAACCGCACTAACTTTTGATCTATCTGGTCTTATTAAGCTATTTTGTAATTGTAAGTTATATGGTGGATCTGCAAAAATTAAATCAAACGTTTCATCAGGAATTTTATTTAATTCTTCAAGGCTATCACCATTAATAATCTTGTTATGTAAATTTTTTGAAACCATTTTTAAAAAAACAATTAGACTCCAGCGTAGATTCCACGTCAACCAGAGATTGAAAAAAATTGACTCGACTTGTTATTTTTCTTAAATCAGACTCAACATCTTGTGTATTGGGCCAAAGGTTTTTCTGTGATGTTTCGTTACTCCAAATTTCTTAATTGCTTTAATATGTTGTTTAGTTCCATATCCAGCATTTTTATGCCACGCGTATTTGTTAAATTTCTTTGATAATCGATTAGTAAGTCGGTCTCTTGCAACCTTAGCAATTATAGATGCTGCTGAAATTTCAGATATTTTCTGATCACCTTTAATTATTGATTTTAGTTTGTAACCCGTCATATGTGGTAATTTATTTCCATCTATTAGTATCAATGATGGTCTTACCCTGAGTTTTTTAATAGATCTTTTCATTGCTAGCAAGCTTGCATTTAATATATTTAATTTTTCAATTTCTCTTAAAGAAGCTGATCCAATGCTCCATACTGAGTTTTTTTTAATATGCTTTTCTATAATTTTTCTTTTTTCTTTTGAAAGTTTTTTTGAGTCTTTTATCATTTTTTTATTAATATTTTTTTTGAAAATTACAGCCGCAGCAAAAACTGGTCCGATTAAACTTCCTCTTCCAACTTCATCCACACCAGCAATAGTTTTTTTCATACAAGATTTATTCCTAACTCATCTATTCTTTTTCTAATCATTTTAAGATCAGCCCAAGAATATTTTTTCTGATCTGGTTGTCTTAATAGATAAGCGGGGTGAAAAGTTAAAATTGTTTGATATGTTTTTTTATTTACGATGAGATCTTTCCATTTTCCTCTCTCTTTAGAGATTTTTAGGTTCTGACCAAATAAAGCTTCCATTGCAGTACTTCCCATAAGTATAAGTATTTTTGGATCAATGATATTTATATGCTCTCTTAAAAAAACTGAGTATCGATTTATCTCTGATGGTTCAGGTTTTCTATTATTTGGAGGCCTATAATTTACAACATTTGTTATATAAATTTTTGGTCTTTGGATTTTAATTGCTTCAAGCATTTTATTTAAAAGTATCCCAGCATCCCCAACAAATGGTTTACCTATCTCATCTTCTTTTTGTCCTGGGCCTTCACCTACAATCATGATAGAGCTCTGATTGTCACCATCATTAAAAACGATTTGTTTAGAGTTTTTTTTTAATTCACAATCTGAAACTTGTAGTATTTTATTTTTTAAATTTTCTAGTAAAGATTGTTTATTAGATAAATTAGGTTGATCCAAAGTTCTTTTAATTGGCTGATTTTCGTATACATGATCAATTTCAAATTTTTCCGCTAGATCTTTTTGAAGATTGTTATTTTGATTTTTATACTCTATTTCCATATATTAAAAAAATGTTATTAAAATTTTTTAAATATTTTTTTATATTAGCAACTTTTTTATATCATTCATTAGCATTTTCAAAAACAACAGAAAATAATAATTTCAACCAGAGATATTTATCAAATTATTTTTCAGCTCAAGTATCATATGAAAACGGTGATAATGACCTTGCAATAAAATATTTCAAATCAACAAAAAGTATACTTAGGGATTATCCAAACTACTTTGACAAATATGTTGAAAGCTTAGTTTTAAATGGAGAAATTAGTGAAGCAATTAGTCAAATCAAATTTTTTAATTCAAAAAATAAAATAAATAATTTTCAAACTAATTTATTATTAATCATAGAGGCGTTACAAAAAAAAAATTTTAACCAAGTAAACAATTACTTATCAGATATGGAAATTGTAATGATCCGTGGTAGCTATGAGCAAATAGTTTTTCAGATTCTAAAATCTTTCAATCAGTTATTTTTGAAAAAAAAAGTTTACGAGGTTAAAAATTATGGAAAATTGAGCAAAATTCTTTCGTCTTTCCAGTATTGTTATTTAGATAATAATTTAGCAAATAATTATTTTGTTGATCTTATTAATACTGAAAGTGGAGATTATTCAAGATACCTATTTTTTTATCTTTCAAATTTAATTGGAAAAAAAGAATACGAAGCTGTTAAAAAAGCTTCATTAAAAATTGAGCCAATTACAAGCACATTGTTAATTTTACAGTCAAAAGAGTGGATTGACCAAAACAAATTTGAAAATTTTTCAGACATATTTTCTTGTAAATCTGAAAATGATATTCTTGGTGAAATATTTTTTTTAATTTCAAATCTTTATTCTTCGCAAGAAGATTATAATGAGTCTAATTATTATTTGAATATATCAAGTTATCTTAATCCAAAGTTTAAATTCAATTTATCTTTAGCTGTAGAAAATTTTTATTTAATGAATAAAGACAAAGAATTACAAAATACTTTAAAAAATTTTACCGGCAAAGATGAAGTTTATTATTGGTATAAAATTAAAAAAGAATTTGAAATTTTAAAAGAATATGAAGGAAAAGAAAAATCTTTGAGTTTTTTAGATTTAAATATTAAAAAAATAAAAACCAAATCCCCAAAATTTTATTTTGATTTAGGTAACATTTATAAAAATTTTAAAGAATATGATAAATCTATAAAATATTTTAATCTTGCACTCGAAACAATTAATAAAGATTCTGAATCATATGCCGATATTCTTTATAGAAGAGGTGGAAGTTATGAAAGAATAAAAAATTATGAAAAAGCAGATATAGATTTGTTATTATCGTTACAACTAAATCCAAATCAGCCTTATGTTTTAAATTATTTAGCTTACAGCTGGTTAGAGAGAAAAACAAAAATTGATAAATCTATGGAAATGTTATTAAAGGCATATCAACAGAGAAAAGACGATCCTTATATAATCGACTCCGTTGGTTGGGCTTACTATTTAACTGAGGATTATGAGACAGCAGAAAAATATTTAAAAAATGCATTATTAATTATGCCAGAGGATCCAATTGTGAATGATCATTACGGTGATGTGCTTTGGAAACTAAACATGAAATTACAAGCAATATATTATTGGAAAGCAGCATTATTATCAGACGAAGCTGAAAAAAAATTAAAAAAAGATATTAATGAAAAGTTAATATTTGGTTTAAAAAATAAATAATGAAAAAAAAAATTATTAAATCTTATGCTAAAATAAATCTCTCTTTAAATGTTATAGGAAAAGATAGAAATAATTTTCACAAAATACAAAGTATAATATCATTTCTAGATCTTCATGACATAATTTATATTAAACAAATAAATAAAAAAAAACATATTGTTAAATTTAGTGGTATCTTTTCAAAAAATATAAGAAAAGATTCTATTACTCAACTTCTTAAAATTTTAGATCAAAAAAAATTGTTGAACAAAAAATTTTCTATTCAGGTTATAAAAAATATTCCTCAAGAGTCAGGCTTAGGTGGAGGTTCTATGAATGCAGCAAGTGTATTGAAATTTCTTTTAAAAAACAAATTAATTAAACTATCTAAAAATGAGATTTTAAATATTTCTAATAGAGTTGGATCAGATGTTTTTTTAGGCTTAGATAGAAAAAATTTAATATTAGTAAATAATAAAAAAATAAAGAAATTTAGTTTAAAATTAGGTCTATTTTTGATTTTAATAAAACCAAAAATAGGCTGTTCTACCAAGGAAATTTATGGTCATGTTAAAAAATACTCAAAAAAAAAAATTAAAGTTTCAAAAAAAGTCTTTAAAATTAAAGAATTGAAAAAAGCACATAATTATTTGGAAAAGCCTGCGTTTACTATTTATCCAATTTTAAGGAAATTAAAGATTTTTTTAACCAATATTGACGAAGTTGAGTTTGTAAGAATGACAGGCTCAGGATCTACCATGGTTGCTTATTTTTCAAACAGAAAATCTGCTATAAATGGGTTAAATATAGTGAAGAAAAATTTTAAAAATTATTGGAGTATTTTATCAAAAACTATATAAAAGTTTTTTTTGTGATATACCAAAAACAATTTTGGGGCGTAGCCAAGTGGTAAGGCAGCGGTTTTTGGTACCGCCATTCCTAGGTTCGAATCCTAGCGCCCCAGCCACTTATGATTAAATTTATAAAAAATTTACTTAAGCGAAATAAAACAAGATTTAAAGATAAAGTTTCTTTTAGAGAATTAGTTTCAAACAAAGATATTCAGAAATTGTTTAAATTAATTAATTCTTACTCAGATGAATCAGAACTACGTTTTGTGGGAGGATGCATAAGAAAAATTATCAGCGAAGAGAAAGTTGATGATATTGATTTATCAACTAACTTAGAACCTAAAAATATAATTGAGATATTAAGTAAAAATCAAATTAATTTTTATGATACAGGAATTGAGCATGGTACAATTACTGCAGAAATTAATAAAAAAAGTTTTGAGATAACATCTCTCAGAAGAGATGTTAATACTGATGGAAGACATGCTCAAGTTGAGTATACCAAAAATTGGCATGATGACGCCTCAAGAAGAGATTTCACTATTAATGCGATTTATTCTGATTTTGATGGAAATCTTTTTGATCCTTTTAATGGAAAAAAAGATTTATCCGATGGATCAATACGATTTATTGGTGACTCCGCAAAAAGAATTAAAGAAGATTACTTAAGAATTCTAAGATATTTAAGGTTTTTTTTAAGTTATAGTAAAAAACAACACAATAAAGATACAATTAAGACTATAAAACAAAATCTAAAGGGATTAAAAAAAATTTCTAAAGAAAGACATCTCCAGGAATTAAAAAAAATAATTACTCTTGAAAATTTCAATAAGCTCAGTTCAGACAAAATTGCCAAAGAGTTATATTTATTAATTTTTCCAGAACTAAAATATATAAATAGACTGAGTAATTTAGACAATATCAAATACAATATTTTGAAAAATAAAAATTTTGAGTTTATTTTGTCTTTGCTCCTAATAGATAATAGCGAGGATTGCGACTATTTTTTTTACAAATATAAATTATCAAACAGAGAAAGAAATAAAATTAATATTTTGAAAACAATATTTGCAGAGGAACAAAGTAAAAATTATTTTACTAAAGAAAATTTATCAAAAAAAATCATTAAATATGGAAAAGAAAATCTTTTAGATATCTTAGACTTCAAAATACTAATATCAAAAAAAAATATAAACTACTTACTTGAATTAAAAAAATATTTTATTGACTTTGAAATTCCTGTTATGCCAATTAAAGCTATAGATCTAATTGAAAAATTTAATTTAAAAGAGGGAAAATTATTAGGATTAATACTAAAAGAGATTGAAGATATATGGTTAAATAATAATTTTAAAATTTCAAATGATCAAGTTGAAGATATTGTAAAATCTAAACATATTTAACATCAAAAATCTCAAAATTTTTAATTCCATTAGGAGTAGATATCTCAACTAAATCACCTTTATTTTTTCCAATTAAGCCCCTTCCAATTGGTGACTTAAAATAAATTAATTTTTGTTTTAAATCAGCTTCATCTTTGCCAACTATTTTGTATTCAGTTTTTTCATTAGTATCTAAATTTTTTAAACCAACTGTTGAACCAAATATAACTTTTCCATCATTATTTAATTTTGTTACATCTATAAGATTTGCTGTTGCTATACTATTTTCTATTTCTTGAATTCTTCCTTCGTTATGAGATTGTTGTTCTTTTGCAGCATGATATTCAGCGTTCTCTTTTAAATCTCCATGAGATCTTGCTTCTGAAATTGCATTAACTATCTCAGGTCTTTTTTTTTCTTTTAAGAATTTTAATTCTTTCTTTAGTTTTTCTAAACCATTAACTGTAATTGGTTCTTTTTCCATTTTATTTCCATTTCGCTAATGGCGGCAAAGACATCAAAATTGCGTCTATGTTTCCACCAGTTTGTAAGCCAAATTTAGTTCCTCTGTCGTATAATAAATTAAATTCAACATACCTACCTCTTTTAAAATATTGGATTTCTTTATCAGATTTCGACCACTTAATTTTATTTTTATCATTTATAATTTGATTAAATATCTTCATAAATTCTAAACCAACATCTTTTACGAAATTGAAATCTTTTTCCCAATTTTTTTTCTTATAATCAAAAAAAATACCACCAATACCTCTTATTTCGTTTCTGTGTGGTAGATAAAAATATTTGTCACACCACTTACTGTAATTTTTGTAATATTGATTATTGTGTCTGTTGCACATTGATTTAAGATTTTTATGAAGCCAATTCTTGAGCTTGTCATCTTTAAAACAAGGAGTTATATCTATACCTCCACCAAACCAACCATGAGAAGTATTTATATAACGTGTATTAAAATGCATAGCAGGCACGTGAGGGTTTTTCATATGCATAACAATTGATATTCCGCTTGCCCAAAATTTTGATTTTTTTTTCGCACCAGGAATTGTACCCTTTAATTTATTTGGAAATTTACCATAAACTTCAGAAAAATTGACACCCACTTTATCAAATACTCTTCCATTTTCTAATAATTTTGACTCTCCACCACCTTCATCCTTATTTTTGTTTCTTTTCCATTTCTTACTTTTAAAACGTATTTTATTATTTTCTATCTCTTCAATATTTTTACAAATAATCTCTTGAAGATTTTTAAACCATTGTTTAGTTAATTCTTGTTTAATATTTATTTTCATTTTAATTATAATGTTTGTCTTAAGCCTTCAGAAATAATTATAGCAACGGATGTCGCAAGATTTAAGGATCTTCTATTTTTAATCATAGGTATCCTTAACTTAAATCTAATTTTATCGTGCAAACTTTTTGGCACCCCAGAACTTTCTCTGCCAAATAATATTGTATCATTTGTTTTAAACTTAAAATTAGTATAAACCTCTCTTGCTTTAGTAGTTGATAGAATTACTCTTTCATTCATTTTTTCACGCTCAAAATCTCTGTAACTTTTATAAAATTTAATTGAAGATAAATCCATATAATCCATAACAACTCTCTTAAATCTTGGATCTGATAAAAAAAAACCACAAGGTTCAATAATTTCAAGCTTAACACCTAGGCAAGAGCATGTTCTTATAATTGCTGCGGTATTTTGGGGGATATCAGGTTGATAAAGGGCTATTTTGGGGCCTGAAAAACTTGTTTTCTGTGTCATTTCTGCAATAGAAAAATATATTTTTTATTATATGAAATCATGTATTAGTCAAAAGATAAAACATTAATATGTCTGAAAAAAAACAAAATAATAGAAGAGATTTCATATTTACTGCGACAGCGACCGCAGGTGCCGTAGGAGTAGGGGCAGCAGTTTGGCCATTGATAGATCAAATGAACCCAGATGCCTCAGTAAAAGCACTAGCAAGCACCGAAGTTGATATAAGTTCCGTCAAACCAGGACAATCAATTACGGTTGTTTGGAGAGGCAAACCAGTATTTATCAAAAGAAGAACACAAGAAGAAATTGAAAAAGCCAGATCAGTTTCTTTGGAGGAATTAAAAGATCCACAGAAGGATGAAGATAGAGTAAAAAAACCTGAATGGTTAGTTATGTTAGGAATATGTACTCACCTTGGATGTGTTCCTCTATCTGACAAAGGTGAATATGATGGTTGGTTCTGCCCTTGTCATGGCTCACATTATGATACGTCTGGAAGAATTAGAAAAGGTCCAGCCCCAATAAATATGGAAGTACCTCAATATGTTTTTTTAGATGATAATACAATTAAAATTGGATAATAAAAATTTTTATGAGTGATAGTAATTACACACCAAAATCTAAAGTAGGAAAGTGGTTTAATGATAGATTGCCTTTGCTAACTCTTGCAAATCATTTGACCGACTACCCAACACCAAAAAATCTTAATTATTGGTGGACTTTTGGGGGTATTTTAACTTTTTGTTTGTTGACACAAATAGTAACTGGCCTTGTTTTAGCTATGCATTACATTGCAGATACAAAATTAGCTTTTGCAAGCGTAGAGCATATCATGAGAGATGTAAACTATGGTTGGCTGATAAGATATGTTCATGCCAATGGTGCATCGATGTTCTTCTTAGCAGTCTATATTCATATTTTTAGATCTTTATTTTATGGATCATATAAATCACCAAGAGAAATAATTTGGATTTTAGGTATAATTATTTATCTATTGATGATGGCCGCGGCATTTATGGGATATGTACTTCCATGGGGCCAGATGAGTTATTGGGGAGCAACAGTTATAACAAATTTATTCAGCGCTATACCACTAATTGGCGAGGGTATAACTACTTGGTTGTGGGGTGGTTATTCTGTCGATAATCCTACGCTAACCAGATTTTTTACATTACATTATTTGATACCATTTTTGATACTTGGACTTGTTGTGCTTCATATATGGGCGTTACATGTTCCTGGAAATAATAATCCTGTTGGAATTGAAATTAAAAAACCATCAAATGATACTGTTCCTTTTCATCCATATATAGTAATAAAGGACGCGTTTGCATTATTACTATTTTCAATAATTTTTGCATTTTTTGTTTTTTATGCTCCTAACATTTTAGGACATGCTGATAATTATATTGAAGCAAACCCACTTGTAACACCAGCACATATAGTGCCTGAGTGGTATCTATTACCTTTTTATGCAATATTAAGATCTGTACCAGACAAACTTATGGGAGTTATAGCGATGTTCTCTGCAATTTTAATATTAGTGGTTCTGCCATGGCTTGATACATCAAAAGTTAGATCTGCAGTATTTAGACCAATATATAAACAATTTTATTGGATATTAGTTTTAGATGTATTAGTTCTTGGTTATGTTGGGGCAATGCCGGCAGAAGGCCTATACCTTCTAATTGCTAGAGTTGCTACCGCATATTACTTTGCTCATTTTTTAATAGTGTTACCAGTTCTGGGTTGGGTCGAAAAAACAAATCCCATTCCTTTAAGTATCTCAGAACCAGTCCTTGCAGGTTCTGCTATGGCAACAAGAGGCGTCAGAGAAGAAAAGATTGAGGTCAATTTAAAGAGTTTAGGGTGAAAAAATTAAAGCGTATATTTATAATATTCTTATCCGTATATCTTTTTCAAAACCATTCTATATCAGCTGAAACTGAACCGTATTTAGAAACTGAATGGACATTTAAAGGTCTTTTTGGGAAATTTGATAGAGCCTCTTTACAAAGGGGATATCAAGTTTATACAGAAGTGTGTGCGGCCTGTCATTCTATGCAATATTTGAGCTATCGAAATCTTGCTGAACAAGGAGGACCAGAATTCACAGTGGAGCAGGCAAAAGCTATAGCGGCAAGTTTTGAAGTTTTGGATGGCCCGAACAGTGATGGTGAAATGTTCACAAGACCTGCAAAATTGTCAGATAAATTTGTTAAGCCGTATGAAAATGTTGAAGCATCAAAAGCGGCAAATGGAGGAGCTTATCCTCCAGATATGTCGGTATTGGCTAAAGCAAGAATGGGTGGTGCAGATTATATTTACTCCTTACTTCTAGGTTATGATGAACCTCCAGAAGATATTAAGTTAGATGATGGAGTATATTATAATAAGTACATGTATGGTAATAAAATTAAAATGTCCGCTCCTTTGTCAGACGGTCTAATTGAATATAGTGATGGTACGGAAGCTACAAAAGAACAGATGGCAAAAGATATTACAACATTTTTAATGTGGTCTGCTGAACCACATTTAGAAACTAGACATAAAACAGGTTTCAGAGTGATAGTTTACTTAATTATACTTTCAATATTAGTTTACATGACCATGAAAAAAATATGGTCACGTGTTGAAACGAAAATTTAATACATCTCCATCTTTTACAATATAATCTTTGCCTTCCAGTTTCATTTTGCCATTATTTTTTGAATTCGTCCATCCGTTATTTTCTATAAAATCTTTATAAGAAACAGTTTCTACTTTTATAAAACCCTTTTCAAAGTCAGTATGGATTTTTCCAGCAGCTTTTGGGGCTAAACAATTTTTGTCTATTGTCCAAGCTCTACTTTCTTCTGGTCCGGAAGTAAAAAAAGTTTCAAGATTTAATAAATTATAGCCTTTTTTTGCAAGTATTTTTATGCCGGCATCTTTTATACCTAGCATCTCCATGTAATTTTTTTTTTCTTGATTTTCCAGTGCATTAAGTTGATTTTCGATTTCAGCTGAGATTACTATTGTGTCTTTCTCACCATATTTCTCCATAAATTTTTTAGTATAATTATTTCCACTTAAAATACTGTCTTCATCAACATTGCAAACATATAAACTTGGTTTTAAGGATAATAATCCACTCATCCCTATATCTTTCTTCTCATAGAGATCATAAATTTCATTAATATTTTTGTCATTATTTATAAAATCAAGCGATCTCTCTAAAATTTCTATTTGTGTATTAGACATATTTTTCTTATTTTTTTTATCCAATCTTTTTTGAATTGACTCAAGGTCAGCTAATTTCATTTCTGTTTGTATTATTTCAATATCTCGTACCGGATCAACATTCTCATTTACGTTTTGAATGTCATTTGAATCAAAACATCTTATCATATGAATAATTGCATCTACTTCCCTTATGTGAGATAAAAATTTATTACCCAAACCTTCTCCTTTTGATGCTCCCTGAACTAACCCAGCAATATCAACAAAAGAAATAGTAGTATAAATTTTTTTTTTTGAATTTGAAATTTCAGTCAACTTATCTAGTCTTTTATCTATTATCGGAACTATTCCAATATTTGGATCAATGGTACAAAAAGGAAAATTTTCTGCTTGTGCCTTGTTTGAGTCAGTTAAAGCATTAAATAAAGTTGATTTACCTACATTTGGTAATCCAACTATTCCACACTTGAAACCCATTTTAATTATTTATTTTACTAGAAAATAAATCAAGTTTTTTTTCAATTAATAAATCTACAGATGATGTTATTTTCTTAAAAATTTCATCAAGTTCTATACTTTCTTCTTCATTAAAATCACCGAGAACAAAGTCATTAACCTTAACTTTTTCAGGTTTTCCAATACCTATCCTAACCCTTGAATATTGCTTACCAATAAATTTATCTAATGATGCAATTCCGTTATGCCCCGCATCAGAACCACCAAATTTTGCTTTTATTTTTCCAAATTCAATATCCAGATCATCGTGAAAAACAATTATATCTGAAGGATCTATCTTAAAATATTCTATCAATTCTCTAACACATGCTCCAGAGTTGTTCATAAACGTAAGTGGTTTAATTGCATAAACTTTTTTATCTAGAATATTTCCCATTGTAAGAAGGCCTTTAAACTTAGGTTTCTGTTTTGATAAAGAAAAGTTTACATTCAACGCATCTATAATTTTAAAGCCAACATTATGCCTATTATTTTTGCTATCAGGCGTTGGGTTCCCTAGACCTACAAAAAGTATCATTTTAATTATTATTTTTATGATTATGTAACAAATTATTTCTTCTCAGGAGCAGCTTCTTTTTTTGGAGCTTCTTTCTTATCGCCCTCGGGTTTCTTAGCATCATCCCCTGAAGCAGCTTGTTCACCATCTTTAGGTGCCTCACCCTCAGATCCCTCTGTACCTTCTGCAGTTTCTTCAGCAGGTTTTTCTGGTTCTTTTACAATAGTAGGCGCTGCCACAGTAGCAATTACAAAGTCTCTGCCCGTGATAGTTGGCGTTACATTCTCAGGAAGATTTATTGCTGAAATTTTAATACTTGAACCAATATCCAAACTATCTAAATCAACAATCAACTCTTTGGGAATGCTCTCAGTTGGACACTTTAATTCAACTTTACGTCTTACAATATTTAAAACTCCACCTCTTTTTAATCCTGGAGATTTTTCTTGATTAATAAATTTTACAGGTATTTCTAATGCAATTTTTCTCCCAGCAACCATTCTTAGAAAATCTACGTGAATTGGTTCGTCAGTTACAACATCAAAGGAGATTTCTCTTGGAAGAACATCTATTTCTTTATCTTTAATTTTAATTTTTAAAACATTTGATAAAAAATTTTCCCTATCAATTAGTGATTTTAGATGTTTTTTAGATATACTTATTAATTCGTTTTCTTCTTTACCACCATAAACAATGCAGGGTACTAAACCTTGTTTTCTTAATATATTGTTACTTCCCTTAGTATTGTTATTTCTTTGATTTGCGTCTAAACTACTCATAAAAATGCTAGCTTTTAACTTAGTAGTTATACTTTTACAAGTGTAAAATTACCTAAATAAATCAGATACAGACGTTGAATTTGATATTCTTTTAATAGCTTCACCAACCAAATGAGAAATTGTTAAAATTTCAATATTTTTAGCTTTTTTTATCTTATCAGAGTTATCTATAGTATCAGTAACAACTAATCTTTTTATTTTAGATTTAGTTATTTTTTCTACAGCTTTTCCACTAAGCACTCCATGTGTTACATAAACATGAACTTCTTTCGCTCCTCTATCTAAAAGTGCGTTAGATGCGTTAACAATAGTTCCGCCTGAGTCAATAATATCATCCACTATAATACATGTTTTACTTTTAACGTTTCCAATAACATTCATTACTTCAGATTTTCCTGGAGTTGGTCTTCTTTTGTCGATAATTGCTAATCCAGCATGTAAGAACTTACCAAGCGCTCTTGCTCTTTCAGTTCCGCCCACGTCTGGTGCAACACAAATTAAATTTTTATTTTTAATTTTATTTTTTACATGTCTAGCAAAAATAGGAGTTGCGAAAAGGTTATCTACAGGAATATCAAAAAATCCTTGGATTTGTCCTGCATGCAAATCAATTGTTACAACTCTATCTGCTCCAGCTTTTGTAATTAGATTTGACACCAGTTTTGCTGAGATTGAGGTTCTTGGTACAACTTTTCTATCTTGTC
>CACOZH010000012.1 GCA_902631595.1 uncultured Pelagibacteraceae bacterium
AGTCAAAGCTTTTAGCACTATGCGTTAAAGACCCTACAGATATTCTATTAACTCCGGTATTAGAAATTTTTTTTATATTTCTTAAACTTGCATTTCCTGAGTACTCAGTCTCATACATATTATTACAAATTTTTAAGCATTTTTTTAACATTTTTGTTTTCATATTATCAAATAGAATTCTTTTAAATTTATATCCTAAAATCTCTTTCAATTGTTTTATGTTTTCCACTTCTACTGTAACTATTTTTTTTGTTTTAACAGCTTTGTTGATCAAATTTTTTAAATCGTTGTCCGAACTTATATGGTTCTCTTTTATTAATATTTCATCATTAAGATTAAATCTATGATTAAAACCTCCACCTTTATTTACTGCATATTTTTCAAGCAACCTTAAATTTGGAGTTGTTTTTCTTGTGCAGCATATTTTTGTTTTATAACCTACTTTTTTAACAAATTTGTTGGTAAGAGTTGAAATACCAGATGAATGATTAAGGAAATTTAGTGCGGTTCTTTCTGCAATTAAAATGGTTTTAGTTTTTGCTTTTATTTCAGCAATTACATTATTCTTTTTAACCATCTTTCCATCTTTGATTCTTTTTTTAAAAATTGTTTCTTTACCAACAAGTTTAAAAGCTGCTTTACAGAAATCTAATCCAGATACAATTCCTTTTTGTTTAGATATAATTTTTGCCTCTATAACTTTATTTTTTGAATCTAGAAGATTTGTAGTTATATCACCGTTAGGAAACAAATCTTCAAATAGAGCTTTTTTTACTACTAGGTTAACATATTTCTGATTTAATTTTTGCACTGATCTAACGACCAATTTGGACCATTCTCTCAACAGAATTTCTTGCTTTATTTATAGTATCCTGGTCCATTATGATTTCACCAGTTTCATTTTCTAAGCATTCTAAAATTTTAGGCAATGTAATTTTTTTCATATGTGGACACATATTGCATGGTCTTATAAATTCTACATTTGGGTTTTCTACTTGAATGTTATCACTCATAGAGCACTCAGTGACCATCATAACCTTTTTAGGCTGGTTATCTCTAACATAATTAATCATTCCAGAGGTTGATCCAGCAAAATCACTTGCTTTTATTACTTCTGGTGGACATTCAGGATGGGCAATTATTTTAATTCCTGGATTATTTTTCCTAATATTTTTTATCTCACCCTCATTAAATTGATCATGAACAATGCAAATACCTTTCCATGAAATAATTTCAACATCAGTTTGAGATGCGACATATTTTGCAAGATAATCGTCAGGTAAAAAGATTACTTTTTTAACTCCTAAAGATTTTACAATTTTGACAGCATTTGCCGAAGTACAACATACATCTGTTTCTGCTTTAACGTCAGCTGATGTGTTAACATAAGATACAACCGGTACACCTGGATATTTTTCTTTAAGGAGCCTTACATCTTTTCCCGTTACTGATGAAGATAATGAACAACCAGCTTTCATGTCTGGTAATAAAACTTTTTTGCTCGGACTCATTAATTTTGCAGTTTCAGCCATAAAATGAACTCCAGCCATTACAATAATATCTGCTGAAGTTTTTGATGCCTCAACTGCAAGAGCAAGGGAGTCAGCTGAAAAATCGGCTATTCCATGATAAATTTCTGGAGTTTGATAATTGTGTGCAAGAATAACTGCATTTTTCTCTTTTTTTAATTTGTTGATTTTATGAATATACGGTGCATGTACTGACCATTCTATTTCAGGCATGACTTTTGATATTTTTTTATAAATAGAGTCTGTTGCTTCTCTAACTTCTTGGCTAAATTCCATAATAAAATTTATCAATTTGAAACCTTCTTGTCATTGATTTATTATGGGTCATATTTGCGGTCATGCTGAAATTGGTAGACAGGCACGGTTGAGGGCCGTGTGGGCTTGCCCATGAGAGTTCGAGTCTCTCTGACCGCACCATTAAATGATGATAAATTTAATAAAAAGGGGCGTTCTGTTGCCAGGTGCCCCAAGCCCCGTAACTTAATTAATAAATTAATTAAGCTGCAAGTGCATAACTTTCGTTAGCATTTATAAAATTGCCCTTTAAGGCGGAACAATACCTGACGAAAGAATTACTTTTAGTCACCCGTCGATCCTAATTCACCCCCATAAGTTGAAAATGGTGGAGGTGGTGGGTACTGCCCCCACGTCCGTAATGGTTATTACGAAATTCGTTTATCGTCATAGTTGGAAAACCAACATTAATAATATAAAACCAATTTAAATAGATTCAATATTTTATTCATGAAATTAACAAATGAGCAATCAAAAGAAATAAAAGAGCAGCAATCTCAAGAAAATAAAACAAAAAGAGTTACTGCACCCGAGCTTGAAAAGGTTCTTTATGAAGCAATTCCTATATTAGACCATGGTTTTATAAGGGTTATAGATTATATGGGTGACGACACTTCTATTGTGCAAGCCGCAAGAGTTTCTTATGGAAAGGGAACAAAAAAAGTTTCTACCGACTCTGGACTTATAAAATATCTAATGAGACATTGGCATAGTACACCTTTTGAGATGTGTGAAATTAAATATCATGTAAAACTTCCAATATTCATTGCTAGACAATGGATCAGACACAGAACAGCAAATGTTAATGAATACTCTGCAAGATATTCAATTTTAGATAAAGAATTTTATTTACCATCACCAGAACATCTTGCAACACAATCTCAAAGCAACAGACAAGGCAGAGGTGAAGTGCTTGAAGGCGAAAA
This sequence comes from uncultured Pelagibacteraceae bacterium, assembly GCA_902631595.1. GTDB lineage: Bacteria > Pseudomonadota > Alphaproteobacteria > Pelagibacterales > Pelagibacteraceae > Pelagibacter. The sequence goes on from CACOZH010000012.1 coordinate 2,750, forward strand.
AGCTAAAAAAGTTTTAGATCTTTTAAGAGGAGATGCAGAGCAAACTTACAAAAATTATGAAATTATGTTAAATGAGAAATACGATGGATCTTTAATCGATACGAAAGCCTCAGGTTTAGCAAGAGAACTTGCAAGGATGAATCTAACATTAAATACATACACTCAATGGTATTGGAAAACTGATTTGTTAAACTTAATGAATTTCTTAAGATTGCGCGCAGACCATCATGCGCAATATGAAATAAGAGCATATGCAGATGTAATGTTGGATACACTTAAAAAATGGGTCCCAATCACATATGATGCGTTTATGGATTACAGAGTAGGTGGTACTGAAGTATCTTCTAAGGGTAAGAAATTAATAAAGAAATTAATTAACGGTGAAGAAATTAGTATTGAACAGTCAGGTCTATCAAAAAGAGAATGGAATGAACTTATGGAAACTTTCAATATTAAGGAAAAATTGATTTAGTTAACCAATAAAAAAATATATAAATATATTATTAATTAATATAATATTTTCAAAAAACATTATTTTATATGGAAGATCAAAATATTAGTACAAAGCAATTAGAAAATTTTTTTCTCAACCAAAACATAGAAATAAATTTTACAAATTTTTTTGTAGCTTTACTTTTATCACTTGTTTTGGCTTATATAGTTAAGTTTACATATATAAAAGTCTCAAGGACTTTAAATGATAAGGAATATTTTTCTGAAACATTTGTGCCATTGGCAGTAATTACAACTTTAGTTATTACAGTTATAAAATTCTCACTAGCTCTTTCGTTAGGTTTGGTAGGAGCATTATCAATCGTACGGTTTAGAGCTGCAATTAAAGAGCCCGAGGAACTAGTTTATTTATTTTTTGTTATAGCAATTGGTCTTGCAAATGGAGCAAATCAATTTTTACTATCAATTGTTTCAACGATAGTAATAGTTTTGTTTTTATTTATTAGAAGTAACCTTGTATCTAAAAAAAATAATAATTTTGAATTTAATTCTGATGTAAACATTATTAGTATAAACATTAAAAACAATAGTGAAACCAATATCGATGAAATAATTAATAAATTAAAACCCTACTTTAAATATTTAAAATTAAAATCTGCTAATCTTGATGATAATATAAGATCTTATATTTTTTGGTATAATATTGAAGAAGCAAAAATTGAAAAATTTCTAAAAGATTTAAAGAGTATTTCAACAAATGATATAGAAATATCAATTTATTCTAAAACTGGAGCATACGAGTAATAACCTTGTAAAGTGATTATAAAAAATCGAATTAAAAATTTGCCATTTGTCTCTTTTCTTAGAGCACTTTTCTCTAAGATAATTATAAGTCTTGGAGTTTTCTCACTTTTAACAATTATATTTGTTTTATTTTATTATTTCAGTAGCGGGATGCATGCAAGATTTAATCCATCTCTAGTTATAAAAGAAGTGAATACCAACATTTTAAATAAGTATTTAGGCTTCAATATTTATGAAATTGATAATTATTTTCTAAATAGAATTTACAAATTAAAATACATGTTTGTAGAAAACGAATTAGAAAATATTAAAATAAATATTGATCAACCAAACCTTTATAACCTTGAACTGCAAAGGCAAAATAAAATAAATCAAGAAAAAAATAAAGTGAATGTTTACTCAAAAGCAACTTTAAGCCTAAATGAAAATAATTACAGAATTAAATTAAGATTAAAAGGTGATAGAGCTATTCACTGGCATGATAAGGAGAGCTCTTCATATAAAATTGATGTGAGAGGCGGAGATACAATTTGGGGAATGGAAGAATTCTCTGTTCAAAAGCCGATTGCTAGAAATTATATTTATGAATTTATATTTCATAAAATGTTAAATTTTTCAGATTTAATATCATTAAAATATTTTTTTATTAATCTTTCTATGAATGATACAAAACAAGGAATTTACGCTGTTGAGGAAGGATTTTCGAAAGAACTAATTGAAAGAAATAAAAAAAGGAACGGACCAATATTTGGTTTGGAGGAAGACAGAGGTACAACTTATCCATATGTGAGACATGATTTATATTCCTCCCAATATTGGATTTCAAATTACCCAGATTTAACTTCAGCTGCAATTTCAAAATTAAACCTGTTAAGAGACAATGAAATCGAATTGAATGAAATTTTTGATTTAGAAAAATGGGCAACATATTTTGCAATCATAGATTTAACAAGTTCACATCACGGATCTATTTCAAAAAGTGTAAAACTTTTTTATAATCCTGTCTCATCTAAATTTGAGCCCATAGGTTTTGATGCTCATTATCAACCAGGTTTGTTTGAGAATTTTATGATTATTGATTTTTTAGATTTGGATAACATAAACTGTAGTTATATCTGTTATGATAGAGAGTGGTATTTTAAATTCTTAAAAAAAAAGAACGGTAGTTTAAATAAAAAATTCATAAATATTTATTTAAAAAAATTAAATGAATTATCTTCTGAAAATTATATAAATAGCTTTAAAGAAAAATATTCTGAGGAGATACAATATTTTAATTCTCAATTATTAAGCGAACAATCAAAAACAGATAAAATGTTCTATAAAGGTCTAGGAGACTATATTTTTGACAAAAATTATTTAATTAACAAGTCAAAATATATCAACTCAAGATTGAAGCAAATTAGTCAAATTGAAAATTTAGAGGCAAATTTAAAACAAGGTAAAATATTTTTTCATAATAGTAATAAATTTTTCTTTAAAAAAATTATTGAAGATTGCAAAGAAGAGAAAAATTTTCATTATCTGATAAAAGATACAAGTTTAGAGTATAATGATACTTGTAAGTACAACATTGGAGTAAACGATATTTTGATTCAAAAGAATATATACTTATCAAAAGATAAAAATTTTATCTTAAACTTTGAAAATTTTTCGAAAATTTACGATTTTGATGTCAGTAAAAAAAAATATATTTTAGAAAACGATATTGTCATCGAGAAAAATATAATTCTGCCGAAAAATAAAACATTAATAGTCAATGAAGGTGTAAAAATTCTTTTCAAAGATGATGTAATTTTTTTATCAAATGGATCTATAAATTTTAATGGCTCTACAAATAAACCAATCTTAGTTGAAGGTATTAATAATTATGGATCAATTATTTTAAATAATAATAAATTTTCAATAAATAACGTTAAATTTAAAAATTTATCTTTACCAAAGCAAAAATCGAAAATTTTGTACGGAGGTATAAATATCATTAATTCCAATGTTGATATAAGAGATTCTGAGGTTTCTAACTCTAACAGTGAGGATGCTATTAATATAATTTCATCTAATACAAATATCGATAGTTTTAAAATTTCAGATACTCAAGCAGATGGACTTGATATTGATTTTGGCAAGTTAGTATTTAAAAATATCGAATGTGAAAGAATAAATAATGATTGTTTGGATGTTTCAGGAGCAGAAGTAAATGGCGAAACTTTATATGCTAGGGATATTTCAGATAAAGGTTTAAGTTTTGGTGAATCATCAAATGGAATAATTTCTGATCTAATTTTTTTTAAGAATAACTTGGCTGTAGCTGTTAAAGATGGATCAAAATTAAAATTGAGCGAATACGTTTTAGAGGGAAATAATTATGACTTTGCTGTATTTAATAAAAAAAACGAATATGGTCAATCAACTTTAAATTTAGATGATGATTTTGATTTTAAAAATTTAAATATACTTGTTGGTGAAGATAACAATTTAATAACAAATAAAAATTTTAGAGTAGATAAAGTTGCCAACAAATACATTAATGATTTATTTTATAATAATATAGAAACAAATTAGCAATATGGAACAATCAGATTTAAGAGTTGAAAGAAAGTTTGTATTTGGAAAATTTTACGAAAATGAATTGTATAAATTTTTACTTTTAAATAATTTTAAAAAAACGTTCGAAAAAAGAGAGGTTAATTCTATTTACTTAGATACTTATAATTTTGATAACGCTTTAGATAATATAAATGGTGTCAGCAATAGGAAAAAACTAAGAATAAGATGGTATAATGATGATTTAGATAACTTATCTTTCGAATTAAAAAAAAAAAATAAATTTTGTGTCTTAAAAAAAATAAATACAATTAAAACAAAAATTGATAAAAAAAATTATATATCTGAATTGTACGCAGAATTTAAAAATAAATATAAAAATAAGCAGGTTTCAAATTATAATTTTGTACTATTAATTTCGTATAAAAGAAATTACCTAATTTCAAATAATAAAAAAATAAGAGCTACAATTGATTATGATATAAAAATTAAAAGTATTAATAGAGAAAAAATAATCATTAACCAAAATGAAACAATTCTAGAATTTAAATTTCCCCCTAAAAACGAAAAGTATTTCAGAGAATTCTTTTCTGAGAAAAAATTTAATTTTAGAGTTCAAAAATATTCTAAATATGTAAAAGCTTTTTCAGTGCTTCAGAATAATGGTCTAATAAAGTAAAAACGTTTTAAAAATATAAATCTTTTATTTTTTTTGCAAAAGCCAAATATATTTTAGATGTCTCACTTTCTGGATTGCTTTGCACAATAGGTGTACCTTTATCACCAAGTTTACCCACTTGAGGATCAATAGGTATCTCACCTAAAAATTCTTTGTTATATTCTGCTGCAGTTTTTTTTACTCCACCTTCTCCAAAAATAGGATATTTTTTTCCATCATCAGCAATAAAATGACACATGTTGTCCACTAAACCAATTATCTTTACTTTAAGTTTATCAAACATCTTAATGCCTCTCTTAACATCTTCTAGCGCAATTTCCTGAGGTGTAGATATTATAATTACTCCATCCAAACTTATTTCCTGGGCAAAAGTTAATTGAGTATCTCCAGTCCCTGGTGGCATATCTACAATTATAAAATCCAGATCTTTCCAAGAGACCTTTCGTGTAAAAGTTTTTATAGCCGAAGTAACCATTGGTCCTCGCCAAATCATCGGAGTTTCTTTGTCAGTTAAAAAACCGATTGACATACATTGTATGTCGTATTTTATAATTGGTTGTAATTTTTGGCCATCACTTTCAGGCTTCCCGTTTATTGAAAATAATTTTGGCAGTGAAGGACCATAGATGTCAGCATCCAATAAACCAACTTTGCAACCTATGTTTTTTAAAGCAAGAGCTAAATTCGTTGCAAATGTAGATTTTCCAACACCACCCTTGGCACTTGAAACAGCAATAGTAAATTTAGTGCCATTGATTGGGATTTTTTGAAAGGTTTTCTTTTGTAAATTTTCTTTCATTGTGTCAATTAGACCTTATTTTCAAATATAAATAAAGTATCAATAACTTGTTTTTGTCCAGAAAGACATTATATACAATGTCGTATGAACGATTTCAAAAATCAAAGCCCGTGGGGCTCTCCGCCAGGAGGCAATGGTAATGGTGATGGTGGTTTTAGAAAAGGACCAACACCGCCAAATGTGGACGAAATAGTAAAAAACTTACAAAGTAAAATTAACAGATTTTTCCCTGGGGGTAGCTCAGGTAGCAAACCAATTATACTTGCATTAATTGTTGTTGCAATTCTATGGGCTCTAAGTGGATTGTATAGAGTTCTTCCGGATGAGCAGGGTGTAGTTTTAAGATTTGGTAAATTTATTAAAACAACACAGCCTGGATTAAACTATCATCTTCCAATACCAATCGAAAGTGTATTAACACCCAAAGTAACAAAGGTTAATCGTATGGACATTGGTTTTCGATCAGAAAGAGACACAGGTTTTACATCAACAAGTGTTGCGGATGTACCAGAAGAGAGCTTAATGCTTACAGGAGATGAAAATATTGTTAACATTGATTTTTCTGTATTTTGGGTAATTAAAGATGCGGGTAAATTTTTATTTAAAATTCAAGATCCCGAAGGAACAGTTAAAGCAGCGGCAGAGACAGCAATGAGAGAGGTAATTGCAAGATCTAATATACAGCCTATTTTAACAGAGGGAAGATCTCAAATAGAGATAGACACTCAAGAAATTATTCAAAATATTTTAGATGAATACAATTCAGGAATTCAAATTACACAAGTTCAAACACAAAAAGCAGACCCACCAGATCAAGTAATTGATGCGTTTAGAGATGTACAAGCAGCTAGAGCGGATATGGAAAGAGCTAAAAATGAGGCTGAAGCTTATGCAAACGATGTAATACCTAGAGCGCGGGGTGATGCGGCAGTAATCTTACAGGCTGCAGAAGCATACAAAAAGGAAGTAGTTGCTAAAGCTGAAGGAGAAGCAAGTAGATTTATATCAATTTACAATGAGTATAAAAATGCAAAAAGTGTTACACAAGAGAGAATGTATTTAGAAACAATGGAAAAAGTTTTAGCTGACATAGACAAAATTATAATTGACAAAAATTCTGGATCAGGTGTAGTTCCATATCTTCCTCTTCCAGAACTTAAAAAAAAGGCGACTAACTAATGAAAAGATTTATTATACCAATAATTATTTTTGTGGCTGCAACAATTTACTTTTCAGTATTTATTGTAAAGGAAGTGAATCAGGCAATTGTTCTTCAATTTGGTGATCCAAAAAGAATAATTATGAAACCAGGGATAAATTTTAAACTTCCGTTTATACAAAATGTAGTATTCTTAGATAAAAGAATTTTAAATTTAGATACTCCACCTGAGGAGGTTATTGCATCTGACCAAAAAAGATTAATAGTAGACGCTTTCGCAAGATTTCAAATTATTGATCCATTAAAATTTTATATTTCGGTTGGAAATGAGAGAGTAGCAAGATCAAGATTATCTACAATCATTAACTCAAGAATACGAAGTGTGCTTGGTACGCAGAGATTACAAACATTATTATCTGCAGACAGAACTAATCAAATGAGTTTAATTCAAGACGGTGTCAATAACGAAGCAGAAAACTTTGGAATAAAAATTGTGGATGTGAGAATCAAAAGGGCAGATCTTCCACAGGCAAATAGTGATGCTATTTACAAAAGAATGCAAACTGAAAGAGAAAGAGAAGCAAAAGAATTTAGAGCGAAAGGTGCTGAAATGGCTGCAGAAATAACTGCTAATGCAGATAAAGAAGTAACCGTGATACTGGCTAATGCTGAAAAATCATCTCAAATCTTAAAAGGAGAAGGTGATGGAAAAAGAAATAAAATTTTTGCTGATGCATTTGGGCAAGACCCAGAGTTCTTTGCATTTTATAGAGCAATGCAAGCTTATGAAAAAGCATTGATTGGTGGTGAGACTTCTTTAATACTTTCACCAGACAGTGAGTTTTTCAAATTTTTTGGCAATATAAAACAAAAGCAAAACCAACAATAGCATTAATAATGAAGGAGCTAATCTTAGCTTTAGGTTTGTTCCTATTTATTGAAGGACTTTTATATGCCATATTTCCATCAAAAATGAAAAATATGCTTAATAAATTAAACCAAATTTCAGAGGATAAACTTAGATACGGAGGTCTAATTTTTTCAGTAATAGGATTTTTAATTATTTGGTATTTTAAAAGCGATGTTTAAAAAATTTTTTTCTTACTTTCTATTTTTTGTAATTTTTACTCATGTAGATGCAAAGGATTATCCAGGATCTTTTGCTGATTTGTCAGAAAAGTTAATGCCCTCAGTAGTTAATATTTCCACTACACAAGTAATCACTACTAGATCAAATTCATTTCCATTTGAGTTTCCACCAGGATCTCCTTTTGAGGATATGTTTAAAGATTTCGGAGAGCAACAACAACGAAGAACAAGCGCGTTAGGATCTGGATTTATAATTGATAAAGATGGAACTGTAATTACAAATAATCATGTTATTCAAGGTGCAGAAGATATATTTGTTTCAGTAAATGGTGAAAAGGAGTATGAGGCAGAAATTATAGGTGCTGACCCATTATCAGATATAGCTGTTTTAAAGATTAAATCAGAGGATAATTTTTCACCTGTTAAATTTGGAGACTCTGACACTGCAAGAGTTGGAGATTGGGTTATAGCAATTGGTAATCCTTTTGGTCTAGGAGGAACTGTAACTTCAGGAATTATTTCTGCAAGAAATCGAAGTATAGGTTTGTCAAGATATGAAGACTATATTCAAACTGATGCATCTATTAATTCGGGAAATTCTGGTGGACCATTATTTGATATGAATGGAGATGTGATTGGTATCAATACAGCTATTTTAGGTCAATCAGGATCTATAGGTATTGGTTTTTCAATTCCGTCAAACAGTGCTAAGAAAGTTATTAATCAATTAATTAAATTTGGAGAAACTAAGCGCGGCTGGTTAGGTGTCCGAATACAGATAGTAACAAAAGAGATTGCAGAAGTTGAAAATTTAGATGAACCAAGAGGAGCACTAGTTGCAAGTGTAGCGGAAGGAAGTCCTTCAGAGAAAGGTGGAATAAAATCTGGTGACATAATTTTAGAATTTGACGAGAAAAAAATAAATGAAATGAAGGAGTTACCAAAAATAGTAGCTGAAACAGAAGTTGGCACTACTGTAAATGTAAAAATTTGGAGAAATAAAAAAGAATTAAATAAAAAAATTACACTTGGAAGATTAGAAACATCAGAAGATTTTAAACCTCAATTAAAAAAGGAAGACAAACCGAGGCAAACTAGAATTGAGGGCCTTAAGATTGATGTTAGGTCTATTACAGATAAAGACATATCTCAAAGAGAACTACCAAAGTCTACAACAGGAGTTGTGATAACAAATATCGATAATGATAGCCCAGTAAATTATTTAAAAACTGGGAATATTATTATTGAAGCAAAAAAGAGAAATATAAATACACCTGGCGATTTAAACATTGTAGTCAACTCAACCCTAAGAAGTTCAGAGAAAAATATTTTAGTTGTAATTTATAATAATCTTAATCAAAAAAGATACATTGGTGTCAAACTAGATTAATAATGGACCTGAAGTCCAAAATAATTTTAATATCTGGACCAACTGCATCAGGTAAGAGTACTTTTGCAACCAACTTAGCAAAAAAAATAAATGGGGAAATTATAAATGCAGACAGTATGCAAGTTTATAAGCAATTTAAAATACTCACAGCTAGACCAACTTTAAAAGAGCAAAAGAATATAAAACATCATCTATATGGTTTTCTCAGTATAAAAAATTCTTTTTCTTCGGGTCAATGGTTGAAGCTCGCATCAAAAAAAATTAAAGAAATACAAAAAAGGAATAAAACTCCTATTTTAGTTGGTGGAACAGGGTTGTATTTCAAAATTTTGATTGATGGACTTGTTAAAATTCCCAAAATTTCAAAAGAAAAAAGAAATAAAATCATTAATCTTCAAAAAAAAATTGGTCAGAATAACTTTTATAAAAAATTAATTAAAATTGATCCAAATGCTAGGGAATTAATAAATTTAAATGATTTCCAGAGATCTATTAGAGCATATGAAGTAAAATATTTTACAAATAAGTCTTTGACAGAATGGTATAAAGAGACCAAACCAATTTTTAAGCGAGAAAACTTCGTTAAGATATATTTAGATTGTCCCAAAGACCTACTATTTAAAAGAATAAAAATGCGTACAAAAAAGATGATTCCACTAGGATTAACAGAGGTAAAAAAATTAAAAAAAATTAAAATTCCTAAAGGTAATAGCTCAAACAAAATTATTGGTTACGGCGAATTAAGAAATCTTTTAGCAAAAAGGGCAAATACCAACCAGACAATTGATCTTATAGCCACAAAAACAAGACAATACGCCAAAAGACAGGCCACATGGGCAAGGGGACAAATGAAAGATTGGAAATTTTTAAGCACCTCAAATACAAAAATCTCGTTAAAAAAATTGTTAAATTAATTACTAAACCTTGACCAATCAGCACAACTTCAGCTAGATTAGCCAAATGTCAAAATTATATACAGGTGCTGAAATTGTATTCAAATGTTTAGAGGATCATGGAGTAGATTTTATTTTTGGTTATCCTGGTGGGGCAGTTCTTCCAATCTACGATGAATTAAAACATCACACAAGTATAAAACATATTTTAGCAAGACATGAGCAAGGTGCTGGCCACGCAGCAGAAGGTTATGCAAGATCATCTGGCAAACCTGGTGTAGTACTTGTTACATCTGGACCTGGTGCAACAAATGTTGTTACAGCATTAACAGACGCTTATATGGATTCAGTTCCACTAGTTTGTATTTCTGGACAGGTTCCCACTCATTTAATTGGAACAGATGCTTTTCAAGAATGTGATACCACTGGTATAACAAGACCATGCACAAAACATAATTGGCTAGTTAAAGATGTAAAAGATTTAGCAAAAACAATTCATAAAGCATTTGAGGTAGCTACAACAGGAAGACCAGGGCCTGTTTTGGTCGATATTCCAAAAGATATTCAATTTAAAAAAGTATCATATTCAAAACCAAAAAAACAAAAAAAATTAAATGGAAAAACACATAATCTCTATTCTCAAAAAGAAATTGAAGAATTAATTAAATTAATTTCTAAATCCAAAAAACCTATAATTTACTCAGGCGGTGGAGTAATAAATTCAGGTATTGAAGCAAGTAAATTTTTAAGAGAGTTAGTAGAAGCAACAGGATTTCCAATTACTTCAACTTTACAAGGACTTGGTGCATATCCAGGCGATGATAGTCACTTTTTAGGAATGCTTGGTATGCATGGTACATATGAAGCAAATAACGCAATGTATGGATGTGATTTAATGATTAATGTTGGAGCAAGATTTGATGATAGGATCACGGGAAAAATTGATGAATTTTCACCAAATTCAAAAAAAGTTCATATCGATATTGATCCCTCATCAATTAATAAAAATGTGAAAGTTGATCTAGCAATAGTTGGAGATGTCGCCTCAGTTTTGAGAAATACAATTAAAACATTAAAAAAACATAAACCAAACTTTTCAAAATCAAATAAATCAAATATTTCATCTTGGTGGGAACAAATTCAAAAATGGCGCTCTGTCAATTCTCTAGGATATATAAATAGTCATGAGAGTATAAAACCTCAATATGCTGTCCAAAGATTATATGAGCTCACAAAAAACAAAGATACATTTATCACAACTGAAGTAGGGCAACATCAAATGTGGGCAGCCCAGCATTATAAATTTGACAAACCAAATAGATGGATGACATCTGGTGGACTTGGTACAATGGGATATGGTTTACCAGCTGCAGTTGGAGTTCAAATAGCAAACCCAAATAAATTAGTAATCGACATTGCTGGAGAAGCCTCGGTCTTAATGACAATGCAAGAAATGTCAACTGCAGTTCAGTACAGTCTACCAATAAAAATATTCATTTTAAATAACGAATACATGGGTATGGTTAGACAATGGCAGGAACTTTTACATGATAAAAATTACTCTGAAAGTTATACAGCTGCGCTACCTGATTTTGTTAAATTAGCAGAGGCATATGGTTGTGTTGGTTTACGCGCAAAAACTCCAGAGGAATTAGATGATAAAATTATCGAAATGATCAACACTGATAGACCAGTAATATTTGATTGTTTAGTTGACAAAGTTGAAAATTGTTTTCCAATGATACCATCAGGAAAACCTCATAATCAAATGCTTTTAGGTCCTAAAGATCAAGAGAATAATAAAATTACAGGTAAAGGAAAGACTTTAGTTTAATGAGTAAAGCAAGATCAGCCTATAGTATATCAAGTAAAAAAGAAAAATTTGACACACATATTATTGTTGTTTGGGTAGATAATGAGGCAGGAGTTTTAGCTAGAATTGCAGGATTATTTTCTGGAAGAGGTTACAATATTGAGTCTCTTGCCGTCGCAGAAGTCGATAAAAAATTAAATATTTCTCGAATAACAATAGTAACAACTGGTACTCCTCAGGTTATTAATCAAATAAGACTTCAATTAAAAAAATTAATTCCTGTGCACAATGTTGCAGACTTTAAGAGAGAGGATAAAAAGGTAATTTTTAAAGAAATGGCACTTTTAAAAGTAGTTGGAAAAAATGGAAAAAAGGAAAAAGCGTTAAAAGCTTGTAAAAAATTTGATCCTGTAATATTGGATAGAACAAACAATTCTTATGTAATTCAAATTACGGCTTTAAGGAGAGAAATTGATAAAATGATAGTAGACTTAAAAAAATTTGGTTTAGTAAGTGTTTCTAGAACAGGAGCAGTTGCAATGACTAGAGGAGCTGAAATTTTTAAATAAAAGGGGAGAAAAATGAAAATATTTTATGAAAAAGATACGAATACAAATTTAATAAAGGATAAAAAGATTGCTATTTTTGGGTATGGTAGTCAGGGACATGCTCATGCGCTTAACCTAAAAGACAGCGGTGTAAAAGAAGTAGTTGTTGCTTTAAGAGATGGGTCTTCAAGTAAAACAAAAGCTGAGTCAAAAGGACTTAAAGTAATGAATTTATCTGATGCTGCAGAGTGGGCTGATGTTGTTATGATTTTAACCCCAGATGAATTGCAAGCTACAATTTATAAAAATCATATTGAACAGAGAGCAAAAGAAGGTACGTCCATTGCTTTCGCCCATGGTTTAAATATCCATTATGATTTAATTAAGGCAAGAAAAGATTTAGATGTATTTATGGTTGCTCCAAAAGGACCTGGTCATTTAGTAAGAAGTGAGTTTGAAAAAGGTGGTGGAGTACCATGTCTATTTGCAGTTCATCAAAATGGTTCAGGCAACGCTAGAAATATAGCTATGTCTTATGCATCAGCAATTGGCGGAGGCAGATCAGGAATAATTGAAACAACTTTTAAAGACGAGGTTGAAACAGATTTATTTGGAGAACAAACTGTTCTTTGTGGAGGATTAGTTGAGCTAATTAAAAATGGTTATGAGACTCTAGTTGAAGCTGGTTACGACCCTGAAATGGCATACTTTGAAACTGTTCATGAAGTAAAGTTAATTGTTGATTTAATTTATGAGGGTGGAATTGCAAATATGAATTATTCAATATCTAATACTGCAGAGTATGGTGAATATATGTCAGGTCCAAGAATTGTAAATAAAGAGGAAACAAAAAAAAGAATGAAAGAAGTTTTGCAAGATATTCAATCAGGTAAATTTACAAAACAGTGGATGGAAGAATGCAAAAATGGTCAAAAAGAATTTTTAAAAATTAGGGCTAAATTAGCTGAGCATCCAGTTGAAAAAGTTGGCGCTGAATTAAGAGGAATGATGCCTTGGATTGGCAAGAAAAAACTAATCGATAGTGATAAGAAGTAAATTTAAAGTCAAATTTGGGTCAAAAGCTCCAATTTATTTTGCAATCTCACTTAGAGATTGTATTATGTAATACCTAAAAAAATTAAAATTATGAGCGATAAAAATAGAGTATTTATATTTGATACAACGATGCGAGACGGCGAACAATCTCCAGGAGCATCTATGAGTGTAGAAGAAAAAATCCAAATATCAAGGGTATTCGATGAAATGGGAATTGATATAATTGAGGCTGGATTTCCCATATCATCTCCTGGTGATTTTGAAGCTGTTTCAGCAATAAGTAAGAACCTAAAAAATTCTATTCCATGTGGACTTGCTAGAGCTATGAGAAAAGACATAGATGCTTGTTATGAGTCATTAAAATTTGCTCCAAGATTTAGAATACATACATTTATATCTACAAGTCCGGTTCATATGAAACATAAATTAAATATGTCCAATGATCAGGTTTTAGATGCAATTAAAGATAGCGTAACTTATGCGAAAAAATTTACAGACGATGTAGAATGGTCTTGTGAAGATGGTACAAGAACTGATTTAGATTTTATGTGCAAAACTGTTGAACTTGCAATTAAGTCTGGAGCAACAACCATAAATATTCCAGACACTGTAGGATATTCAATACCAGATGAATTTGCAAAAACCATCACACATTTAAAAAATAAAGTTCCAAATATTGATAAAGCCATTTTATCCGCACATTGCCATAATGATTTAGGTCTAGCGGTAGCTAATGCTCTAGCAGGACTTTCTGCTGGTGTAAGACAAATAGAGTGTACTATAAATGGAATTGGAGAGAGAGCAGGTAATGCCGCTCTTGAAGAAATTGTAATGGCACTAAAAACTAGAAATGATTTAATGCCTTTTGAAACAGGTATAAAAACTGAACTTATCAGCAAGGCTTCAAAAATAGTATCTAATGCAACTGGTTTTCCAGTTCAATTCAACAAAGCAATTGTCGGAAAAAATGCATTTGCTCATGAGTCCGGAATTCATCAGGATGGTATGTTAAAAAATAGAGAAACTTACGAAATAATGACTCCAGAAAGTGTTGGCGTTAAAAAAACATCCTTAGTAATGGGTAAACATTCAGGTAGACATGCTTTTAAAGATAAGTTGAATGATCTAGGATATGGAGAAGTAACCGATGATGTTATTCAAGCAGCTTTTGGAAAATTTAAAGTTTTAGCAGACAAAAAGAAACACATATATGATGAGGATATAGTAGCTTTAGTAGATGATAGTTTGATTATTGACAACAAGATCAATGCAATTAATTTAAAATCATTAAAAGTTTTTGCTGGTACAGGAGAACCTCAAAAAGCTGAAATGACACTTGATGTATTTGGTGACATTAAAAAAACTACTCAAACAGGAGATGGTCCAGTTGATGCTATATTTAAATGCATTAAAGAATTGTATCCTCATAATGTAAAACTTTCTTTATATCAAGTTCATGCAGTAACAGAGGGTACTGATGCGCAAGCTACAGTAAGTGTCAAAATAGAAGAGAATGACAGAACAACTGTAGGACAATCTGCGGATACTGACACCTTAGTTGCGTCAGCAAATGCATATTTAAATGCATTAAATAAAATGTTAATAAAGAGAGAGAAAAAAGCTCCATCTTCAAATATTCAACATCAAAAAGTGAGAGGTATATAATAATATGGGTATGTTCGATAAAATTACAGGGATTTGGTCACAGGATATGGCGATTGATTTAGGCACTGCAAATACACTTGTTGTCCTAAAAACGAAAGGAGTAGTTCTAAATGAACCTTCGGTAGTTGCAGTTGCAGATAATAAAGGGAAAAAAACTGTTTTAGCTGTTGGAGATGAGGCAAAAACCATGCTTGGAAGAACTCCAGGAAATATTCAAGCAATTAGACCATTGAGAGATGGTGTAATTGCAGATTTTATTGTTACTGAAGAAATGATAAAACATTTTATTAAAAAAGTACATAAAGGAAGTACTTTTGCAAATCCAAGAATTTTAATTTGTGTACCAACCGGATCAACTCCTGTGGAGAGAAAAGCTATCCAGGACAGTGCGCTAGCTGCGGGAGCAAGGAAAGTGCAACTTATTGAAGAGCCAATTGCCGCCGCAATAGGTGCGGGGCTTCCAATTTCAGAAGCAACAGGGTCAATGGTTATTGATATTGGCGGTGGTACTACAGAGATTGCAGTTATGTCACTAGGTGGAGTGGTCTATTCTAGATCATTAAGGATTGCAGGCGATGCAATGGATGTAGCGTTACAAAATTACATGAGAGAAGAGTATAATCTGTTAATTGGAGATAGTACTGCTGAAAAAATTAAAAAAGAAATAGGTACTGCAATACCTACAAATGATAATAAATATCCTGTTAAAGGCAGAGATATAAGATCTGGTACACCTAAAGAAATTAATGTTACGGAAGAAGATACTGCCGCAGCATTAAATCCAATTTTAAAAGAAATGATAGGTGGAATTAAAATGGCTTTAGAAAATACTCCACCTGAACTATCAGCAGACTTGGTTGATATGGGATTGACATTAACTGGAGGTGGGGCTCTTTTGAAGAACATTGATAGAAGATTTTCCAAAGAAACTGGTTTGCCAGTACATATTGCGGAGGATCCATTAGCATGTGTTGCAATTGGAACTGGAAAAGCTTTAGATCAAGAGGAAACCTTTTCTTCCATGCTTACAGAGTATTAAGATAGATGGCATCAGGCAGAGATGACTTTATTATTGCCATAAGATCTGCTTTTCTTAAAAAAAGTAATACAGATCCAACAAATCCAAATTCCTCAGAAAATAATGTAAAAATAAAATCTGTATGTTTTTCCGGAAGAAAATCTAAATATCCTTGTGTGCCTTTTAAAAAACCTTTACCTGTTAATCCACCTGACCCAACGGCAATTTTAGACTGTATGATTTGATAGCCTGCTCCTAATGGATCTCTATCTGGATTAATAAAAGTTAAAATTCTTAATTTTTGATATGGTTTTAAAACTGAAATGACAAATGGAAATGAAATAACTAATCCAAGTAAAGAATAAATGATATATTTAATATTTATTCCTGCAAGCCAAATAACGGCGATGCCACTCAAAGCTACTAATACAGAAGTACCAAGGTCTGGCTGACTGAGAACCAATAAAATTGGTATTATTAAAATAACAAATGGAATAATAAATTTTTTAATTGTATTTACAGCATCAGGTTGAACTCTGTGATAATATCTTGCAAGAAAAATAATAATCGCAATCTTCATTAACTCTGATGGCTGAAGATTAATAAAATAAAGATTAATCCATCTCTGTGAACCTTGGATTGTTGTCCCAAAGAATGTTGCACCTATGAGCAATATCAAAACAAATAAATAAAAAAAGAAACTAAGCGAGAAATAGTATTTTATATTAATAAAAGATAAAAAAATCATTAGAAGAAAAAATATTCCAAATCTAAGAGCATGATTAAAACTATGGTAAAAATTTCCATCGCTTATATCTGTTGAATACATTGCAAGAATACTAATTGCACCAAGAAGAATTATACAAAACAATAAATAATAGTCTAACGACTTAATTTTCTGTAAAAATGATGTGTCTCCAAAGGTAGAATAGCTTCTCATAAAATATATATATTATTTTTTCTAATTTTTTCTCTTTCTTCGTGTCTATCAATAATTTTTTTAAATAATTTTTTTGCGATAGGTGCAGCTGCAGAACTTCCTGAACCTCCATGTTCAACTAGCACTGTTAATGCATATCTTGGATTTTTGTAAGGACCAAAGGCGACATACCAGGCATGATCTCTTTCTTTGTACGGGATTTCCTCCAATTTTCTGTCAAGCTCTCTTTCTGCTTCCGTGATTCTTTTAACTTGAGCTGTTCCAGTTTTTCCTGCAAACTGATACTTTGGATCCTCTATTCTAGACGAAAATGAGGTTCCAGAAACCTCATTAGTTGATCTAAACATAGCATCTAACACAAATTTTACATTTTCTTTATTTCTAACTAAAGATATATGTTCAGTTGTAAAGTCAAGATCATCATTGTTATTCATTTCTTGCTTAATTAAATCTATGTTTTTTTTGTTATTTGGAATTATTGTAGGATATATTTTATTTCCTCCATTTGCGAGTTGTGCAGTCATTAGAGTTAGTTGTAATGGAGTAGTTTGAATATATCCTTGGCCAATCCCAGTAATTAATGTTTCTCCTAAATACCAATTTTCACCAATAGCTTCTTTTTTCCATTTGGTTGATGGCACAACACCCTTTTTTTCATTATCAAAAAAATCTTTAAGTACAATATTGCCTAATCCAAATTTTTTAGCTGTTTCATTTAATCTATCAACGCCCAATAATCTTGCTACTTCATAAAAATAAACATCACATGATTGCTTAATTGCATTTTTTAAATTCATATATCCATGACCTTTTTTTTTCCAACAATGAAATTTTTGTCCGTAAAAATCAATACTATCTGTACATCTAACATTCATTCCAGGTTTTATTACGTCATGCTCCAATGCAGAAAGCGCAACAAGTGGTTTGATTGTAGAGCCTGGAGAATAAAGACCTGAAATAGTTTTATTAATTAAAGGTTTAAAAGGATTCGTATTAAGATCTTTCCACTCTTTAGCTCCTATTCCATATAAAAAATCATTTGGATTAAATGAAGGAGATGAATTCATCGCAACAATTTCTCCTGTATAAATATCCATAACACTTATCGAGCCTGCTTCGCCATCTAAAAGCTCTTTGGTATAATTTTGTATTTCAGTATCAATTGATATCCTTAACGAATTTCCTTGATCTCCAACTTGTACCTCCAGCTGATTAATTCT